>CAXBNH010000064.1:0-11904 GCA_963976905.1 uncultured Algibacter sp. | reverse complement strand
GCGAGTATAGCAAGGTTTCTTATGGATGAATTGAATTTTAAAACAACAATATCGTATTCTTTATAGAGATAATAAACGATATAGACGCATAGGGCTATGGCGACACCATAGGTAATAATATACTGTAAAATAAATGGTCCAGGGAAGTCGTCAATTGGCAAAAAGCCACCGGTAGCATTATAAGCAACAAACAGGATTCCGAGGTAGAGAAAACGCCTTAGACTACTTCGCGTTTTCTTTCTGGAAAAGTAGAGTGTAAGCAATACTATGAACGTATCTATTAATAGATAGAAAAAAGTTGTCCAATGTATCGATGTGCCAAACATTTACGCTACTTCTCATTGCGCTCAAATTTGTTGGTTTCTAAATTCTTGGAAACATTGTCCCAATTAAAAATTTGTCCGTTCATAGCAATATAAACATCCGGTTTTAGAAGCTGTAATGAGCTAATTGCATACCCCAAATTAAAGGGTGCATCTGTATCTGCAGATGAACCCAAAATGAAAGAGCCAACTAAAACGATTGTTTTGTTCAAATTGAGTTTTCCTATATATTTTGCGGTATCTTCCATCGTGAAAGTACCGTGGGTAATCAGTATCTTAGTCGCATTAGTTTCCTTTATCTTGCGCACCAACAGCTTTCTGTCATCATCTGTTATGGCACGACTGTCTTTTTTGAAAACATCTTCTATGGTATATTCAAAATTTATATTTGCTTTATTCAAAAAATCTTCAATCCCTACGTTGGATGAAGTAATACCACCATCATCTGTATAATTCAACCCTTCGATTGTGCCGCCTGTTGTGAAAATGTGAATCATTGTTTAATGACTTATTCTGACTTATAAAGATAATGGTTAGATTGGGAACTTGTTTACTACATTAGGTTTTAAATTGTTGAATGTCATCACTTAAATCGAAAACTTTTACGCCATTAAGCTTTTTCTGAAGAATACTACTTCCGGCAGCACTGCGATAACCACCTGCGCAATGCACGACGATAGGTTTATTCGTAGAAACATCGCTTGCCGTATCACGAAGTTTGTTTAGAGGGTGCGCTATGGCGTTTTTAAAATATTTTCCTTCTTCAACTTCGCTTTTGTTATTAAGTGCATCTAACGTTATTACACCTTTTAGTTGTTTTTCATAACCTATTTTTGCCACACGATGCAAAAGTTTTTCTTTATTTTCTTTACTATCGATAACTAAAGTAAATTCTTCTTTTGGTTCTACAATGGCACCTAACCAAGTTTCAAATTTTGCATTATCTGAAACTGCCTGAATGTTAAAACTGCCTTCAAGATGTCCTTTTTTAAAGATTTCTTCATCGCGAACGTCAACAATTAAACCTTTGGCTGTAGCATTTTCCTTAAATGGGATAGCATCTATGGCTTGTTGCACATTCTCTGCACCATCTTTATTTGTATCCACATCATAACCAAAATATGAGGGTATGAATGGTTGACTATCAAGCAAGGTACCCATAAACTCTTGTTTGGATTGGTCTTTAAAGGCCCAATTGTTCTTGCATTCATCACCCAATATGCTGCTACTATCATCGCTCATACTTTTTCCACAAAGGGAACCAGCGCCGTGAGCGGGATAAACGATAGCATCATCTGGTAAATCACTGAACTTATTCTGTATAGTTTCGTACATCATTTCAGCCAACTCTTCGCGTTTGGCTTGCATATTTCCTGCCTTTTCTCGTAAGTCTGGACGACCTACATCGCCTATAAATAGGGTGTCACCAGTGAAAAGTGCTGTTTTATCGTTCTGGGTCGCAACTACCGTTATACTATCTGGCGAGTGACCTGGTGTATTGATTGCCGTTAGGACAACATTACCAACTTTTATGGTGTCGCCTTCATCAAAAGCGGTATATGGGTAATCTGCGCCAGTTTTTTCACTGTTGTAAATTGTTGCACCGGTTTCTTTATGAATCTGTAAATGGGAACTTACAAAATCTGCGTGGGGATGTGTTTCAATAACTGCAACGATTTTAGCATTGTTGGCTTTTGCTAAATCGTAGTACTGCATCGGGTCACGCTCTGGGTCAATAACGGCCATTTTGCCTTCGCTTATAATCGCGTACGAATAATGCGCCAATGGTTTGTATTCAAACTGTTTTATATCCATAATTTTTAGTTTATTTATTTTATTTTTTTGAGCGTAACCTTAAAGCATTGGCAATTACCGATACCGAACTGAAACTCATTGCCAAGGCTGCAATCATAGGTGAAAGTAATAACCCGAAAATTGGATACAACACGCCAGCTGCAATAGGCACACCCAAAGTGTTGTAGATAAAAGCAAAAAATAGATTTTGTTTAATATTTTTCATCACGGCATCACTCAAATGACGAGCCTTAACAATACCCTGTAAATCGCCCTTTACCAAAGTAATGGCAGCGCTTTCAATGGCAACATCTGTTCCTGTTCCCATAGCGATACCTACGTCACTTTTTGCAAGGGCAGGTGCATCGTTGATGCCATCGCCTGCCATAGCAACGACCTTACCTTGGTTTTGTAATTTTTCGACTTCTTGAAGTTTGTTTTCTGGAAGCATACTCGCTTGAAAATCTGCAAGGTTGAGTTCGCTTGCTACTGCTTGGGCGGTATCGTGGTTATCGCCTGTTAGCATAATGACTGCTATGCCCTTATCCTGCAATTCCTTTATGGCCTTTGCACTCGTTTTCTTGATTTTGTCGCCTATGACTACATAGCCGACAACTTTAGCATCAACAGCAAGAAAGGATACCGTCTTACCTTGTTTTTGAAAAGATTGGGCTTCTTCTATCATTTCTTCGGAAAGTAAAGCAGCTGCCTTTTCCATCATTTTAGCGTTACCCAAAGCTACTTCTTTACCGTCGACATTACCTTCCACACCTTTTCCAGTAACAGCATTAAAACCTTCTGCTTTTAAGAATTCGGCCTGATGTTCTTTACCATATTTTACCGTGGCTTCCGCCAGCGGATGTTCACTTTTGCTATTTAATGATACGATGTATTGCAGCACTTCGCTTTCGGTATAACCAGTGTCAAAAGAGCCTATTTTCTCAACTGTTGGCTTTCCTTCGGTTATCGTTCCTGTCTTATCGACAATAAGCGTATCTACCTTGTCCATTTTTTCAAGGGCTTCGGCATTTTTAATAAGTACACCGTTTTGGGCGCCTTTACCAACACCCACCATAATGGACATAGGCGTTGCCAATCCCAAGGCACAGGGACAAGCAATAATCAAAACTGCTATAGCATTGACCAATGCGTAGACATAGGAAGGCTCAGGCCCCCAAATTGCCCACACCACAAATGTAATGACGGCAATAACAACAACAATAGGCACAAAATAACTCGAAACGGTATCTACCAACTTTTGGATGGGTGCCTTGCTTCGACTTGCATCATTGACCATTTTAATAATTTGGGCAAGTAACGTATCAGAACCCACTCTTTCGGCTTTCATCAAAAAGGATTGGTTACCGTTGATAGTTCCGCTACTTACTTTATCGTCAACATATTTGTTTACGGGAATAGGTTCGCCCGTAATCATCGATTCATCAATGGAAGTTTCGCCCTCGGTAATGATGCCGTCCACAGGAATCTTATCGCCTGGCTTTACCCGTAGGATATCACCCAATTCGATTTCATCGATGGCCACTTCCTGTTCTTCGCCATTTACAACTTTTATAGCTTTATTCGGCGCCAATTTCAACAATTCCTTGACTGCGGAATTAGTCTTGCTATGGGCGCGCGCTTCAAGTACCTGACCCAACATCACCAAAGTCAAAATAACCGTTGTAGCTTCATAGTAAACAAACACGGTTCCTGCATCGGTTTTAAACTGGGCCGGGAAAAAGTCGGGAAACAACATCCCAAAAACACTAAACAACCAGGCTACGCCTGTGCCGATTCCAATTAGGGTAAACATATTGAGATTCCACGTAATGATACTGCGATAGGCACGTTCAAAAAACATCCAGGTAGCATAGAATCCAATTCCAAATTTCCACCTCTAAAAGATTTTCAAGTGGATTATTGTTGAGCAACTCTGACATTGCAATAATTAATATGGGAACTGTAAACAATACCGCAACCCAAAACTTTTTCAGCAATTTCTTATAGGTTTTTTCCTCTGCGGACAGGTCGGGTTCCATTGGCACCAAATCCATTCCACAGATAGGACAATCGCCCGGTTCATCACGAACGATCTCGGGATGCATTGGGCAGGTATAGTGAGTGTCAGAGGTAGCCGATAAGTTCACTTCTTCGACCAAGTCCATTCCGCAAACGGGACAATCGCTTGGCTTATCATAAGTCTTGTCGCCCTCGCAATGCATCGGGCAATAGAACGTTCCCGTCCCTTTGCCTTTGGGTTTTTCAACTGTTTTCTTATCGTGGGTGTGATGGTGTTCCCCATTTTGGTGAATGCTGTATTGCCCACCATCACGTTTAAGTGCGTCTTGAAATTTCTCGATGGGAATATGGGATTCCATTTCTACGGTCGCTTCGGCTTTTTCTAAATCGACAGTTGCATTCGCAATACCTTTGATTTTAGAAAGGGTCTGTTCAACGTGGTTTCGGCAACCATCGCAGGTCATTCCGTGTATGTGATATTTGTGTTTCATATATTTTTTATTTAATAATGCCTGAATAGGAAAGGTTTTTTTAACTAACTAAGCAACTCAATGAAAAGCTTATCCTTTCCTCTTCAGAACTTTTACAGCTATTTATATTTTAGTAGTGTGGGAATATCAGAAATCAATTTATCAACTTCTTCTGTATTGGTACCATCATAATATCCTCTTATTCTTTTCTCACTATCCACCAAAATAAAGGCGCCACTATGGATTACACCATCAGGTACAGTGGTATCTTCCTGAGCGCTAACCATATAATGGTTCTCGGCTATATCAAAAATCTTTTCCCGTTGACCTGTTACAAAGTGCCATTGATCATTATTTACTCCCAAATCATCTGAATAATTTTTTAATACGGATATGGTGTCGTTATTAGGATCTATACTATGGGATATAAAAGCAACCTTTTCATTGTCTTTGTATTTATTATAAACCCTTTGCATTTCATTCCCCATAATGGGACAGATTGTAGTGCAAGAAGTGAAAAAGAAATCTGCTACATATACCTTATTTTCAAAGGTTTTTGCAGTAATCGTTTTCCCGTCTTGATTGGTAAAACTAAAATCCGGTATTCTATGATAAATTGTATCTCTTCCATCACTAATAGGTTCTTTACTTCCAAGAATTGGTAATTTTTCCTCTTTGCTTTTACAAGAGATAAGAATTCCTCCAAATAAAATTAACAGGATAAAAATTTTAAAATGCTTTTTCGATTTCATATACTTTCTTGAATATTTGGGCTGAACCCGTAATAATATATTATGAACCACTTCCTCCATTCTGAATAAAGGCTTTCGCGTTTTCGGTAGATTTAAAATAATATATTTTGGAATTATCATCTATTTCTCGTAGCATAATTGCCAGTGCCTTATCTACTTTTATTCCGGTTAACATATCAAATGCGTAACGCTTTTCTGGATTTTTTAATAATTGGCCTGTGCAGCTTTCACAACAACCATAATATGTAAAATTATTAATTGAAACTGATGGTATATTCTCTGCTCTATAACTGTTATTGAGCATACATACCTCTTCTTTATCAACAAATTCATAAGCAATGTTTTGATGGTGAAAATGGGATTCCGGACCACCAAAAAAAACCATTCGATACGCTAAAAATGTTGCCGTTAAAAAAATTCCCAAAAAAGACAATAGGGCTATTATTTTATCCCTGTGTGTAATTTTATTCTTTTGAGATTTCTTTTGTTTTTTTAATTTTCTTTTATACGCTCGATGGCCCTTCATTTCATTCAATTTTTTTTTATTCTATATATATATATATTAAAAGTATATTTCCCACTATAAAAATGATAATAGGAAGGATTGTGAATTGTAGCAAGGGCGTAAGGCCCACTTCCACAAACGGTACTATTGGCATTGCTTCGGCATACATCCAATGACCTGTTGCGATGTGCCAACGCTCCAGAAGGATTGTGCCTGTCCCGCCGGTTATAAAAATCAATAGCACTTTCTCCCAGCTCAGCTTTCTTGTCCAAAAAATAGTGCCATAGAACAACCCGAACCCAAACAGCATAATCAACAACGTCAACATATCTGTAACTGATGCCAATAAACACATCCTGATATGTGTCCATTCATACTGATATCCTTCATATAAAGGCCCGTGCAATAGCTCCCAAGCTAAATTCAACAGAAATGCCGTAAGGGCGGTAATCAATATAAATTTCCTGTAAGTGACTCTATCTTTTACTTGATTGTTAAAATGGATATACAACAAAAAGACCCCTAACAATGAGATCCCAGGCAAAATCAAAACCGCCCATTTAAAACCTTCCATATTAGGAATTCCTGTTTTTCCTAACAAGCTTAATAATGAGGTAGATGACCAAAGCAACCAAAAGGATACCCCCTATCCAAGCTGCGGCACACATCCAACAAAAACCGTCCATTTCCATATTTTCCATTTAAAATTAATATTATATTTAACCTTTAGCCATCAAACATTACCAATGCCCTTACTACCTTTATTTTTTTGCAAAAGATTAGCCTGAACCTTTTGCCTCGACAATTATTACTTCTCTTGCATTAAGCTTTTTCAATTTTTTTACTTCGTTTTTTCATTTTCTAAAAAAGCTGTTGTCTGACTATTTTCAACCTCAGTTTTATGAACCAGATAATCTGTCAGTTTCTCCCACTGAAGTTTTTGAAAACCTGCCCAGGCACCTATTACTATTAACGTGTTCATTACTTTACGACCAGCAGCCTCTTTTCCTTCATTATTTATTACTTCGTTTTTTCCAATTTCGTATCCATAAAGTAATTTGCCTTTTCGTTCTACTTTAAATGTACTACTGCTTTCCTGATCAAAAAAGTGTTCTGTTTCCTTTACATTTTTTCCATTCTTCTCTGGCTTACTACTGGGTTTCACAGTAAATTGGGCTATGCGTTCACCTTGTTCAATACTTGAAATTACTACCCAATTCTCCGGGAAAGGTCCTGGAATATCTATTTTTATGTAATCGTTTATTTTTGGTTTATCTTTATACTTTTTCTCGCCTAATGCACTATATAACTGAAATGATGAGGTAATTCCAGGTAATTCTGACCACTTGTTTATGTTAAAAAGTTTTTTTCTCGCCCTCAAAAACTCTTTTTCCGCCTTTATTTCATCGGCAAATTTATTTATACTTCTATAGCTCCGATTTTTACCTTGTTTGTCGTCTACCACATTATTAGTTTTTTCTATCTCCAAGATTTCATAATTAATAGTGAATCATTAAATTTCTAATTTCACATTAAAAACATTTTATTTATGATTTCTTTACCAGAACTTTTAAATGACTACAAGGGTTCCTTCGTTTATCTTATATACTTATCCCATAGTCCATAACTTTCTTTTATAGCCCCTCTTTTAAAGGAAAGAACCATAATTATAAGACCCGTAAAGGCAGTAAGCAAATTAAGCGTAATATTGGCACTGGTAATCGTCCAGGGCATTACAATCAATACTAAACCTATTGCTATATTGAAATAACGAAATGTCCTTAACACTTCTGCCATTGCCACTACGGCCACAACTACTACCAATGCTCCTCCCAAATGATTTAAATCTGCCATAGGGGATTCTATACCAACACCAAATGCGGTAGGATAAAACATCAATCCTAAACCAAGAATGGTGGATAGCGTTAACTTCCAGGGTGCAGTCATTCCCCATAAAGATCTGGGGAGCGTTCGTCTGATTTTTGAGTTATTGCCTCGCCACCTTTCCAAAAAACCCTCCATAGTGAATCCCCCTTTTTCTTTCGTTGTACCATATGTTGTCCCATTGCAATTACTTCATCTATTTGTAATGGGATCATAGGTAACATTATTATTGCCGTAAATAGGCAAAGGGCGCACCAGGCACCTACGGTCAAGGGCTGGGATACCACTAAAAAAATACTAACGAAACCTAATGGAATTACCAAAATCCCAAAAAAGGTCACCATCCAGGGCATCGTTCGCCAACGGGAAGTACCGCCCATATAGCCCATTAAAAATTCAAGTGTATAAGCAAATGTACCCAGCGCAGCATCTGAAACCGGCCAGGAATGTGACATATCGGAATTTAATACTTTCAAGGTTCCCTCCCCAAAAAACGGATCCCAGGCATAATCAACATAACCCAACTGAAAAGCGGCTAAATAGCGCGAAGCTACCCAACCCACAAATGCCAGTGCAATCATAATCGAACGTTGTGGCCAGCTCGATGGGTTGTAAGACCACCCTGGTGGCAAATCGCCGCCCATATGCATATATTTTATCATATTCGGCATCCCAGGTATAAGAATGGTCAAAGCAATAATCAAAGCACCTACCACTGTGCCATTATAATAAGCTATTGCCGTGGGCGCCCAAAATACAAGAGGCGCCATACTGATCCAAATACCTATGAAACAGGCGATCCATATACTATAGGGTCTATTTGGTTTCAGGGCGCGCCATCCGAAGAAAATCAACAAAACCCCACTTATAATATCGCTCCAACGCATAGCGGTAATCCGATCGGCAAGGGATAACCAAACAGCCCTACCACCACTGGGCTCCACTATATTCTTTCCATAATCAAAGGTAAGTGGGGAGGCAATCATCCATACGCCAAGCAAGATTATGGACCAATACACCCAAAGGGTTTGCTTATGGTGCATTTTGAGCATTTTGTCCCGTTGTGAGTCATCCATTTTTTTATGGTGGTTTTCGTCACCTTCGGAAGAACCCATATCCAATTGGGCCATAGGTCTCGAAACACCCCGTTTTCCCATTTCCCCTGTTTTTTTATCGTGGGCCATTGTTGGTAGTTTTATTTATATTCTATTTATTTACCTTTAAGTTTCGATGGTAATTCAAGGTCATTTTCCTTATACCATTCAACCGGATAATCCTTTAAGTTTTCGATTATTTTGGGTAGTGTCTCACTCAATCTATGTTCAGGTTGCCAATCCAGTAATTTGTTGGCCCGGCCTATATCAAGTTCCATATGCTCATCTGCCAGATCGACCATCCAAGGTTTGATAAAGGGGTCACTAAAAAGATCCTGAACCCAGGCTCCCGTTTTTGCCAAGAATTTGGGAATTTTATAGGTGTTCCAATCCTTATTAAAAAGCAACCGTGCAATCTCATTCTGTAGCTCGATAAAACTCATCGTTTCAGGCTCACCTATGTTAATGGTGGTCATACCTGAAAAATCTTTCCTTTTTTCTATCGCTTTAATAAAACTGGAAATAACGTCATCAAGGTGCACATATGGATTTCCGTGTTCAAATTTACCTGGGTACAAATGACTGGTCAACTGGTTTTCATATATGCGCTGAATTTGGTTGGTAATAGGAATTGAGTTTCCCTCATTATTGTAAACTCCTGCTATCCTAAAATTCATAACAGGTATTTCCCCTCTTTTGGAATGGAGTATTTTTTCCGTATCAACCTTGGATTGTGGGTAATCCCATTTTGGGTTCACAGGTGATTCTTCGGTAATTTTTATGCCGGGCTTGGTGGAATCATATACCAGCAAGCTACTGGAAAAAATAAATTGCTCCACCTCAAAACCCTGTAGAACATTTAAGAGCCGTTCTGTACCTTCCACGGTAATTTTTTGATAGAGCGGGCTGGGTTCGCCTGAAAAATCATAGTATGCGGCAAGATGTACTACCGAGGCGATTTTATTTCCGTAGGCATAGCGTATCCGCTCAAAAGCATTTTTCATACTTTTATCGGAAGTGATATCGATACATACACATTCTGCAGTGGTAGGGGGAAAAGGGTAACCTATATTATCCAGCCCGATGACAAGGTATTTTTCCGCCAATTTATTGATAAGGGTCGTCCCAATAAGACCACTACTGCCACTAACCACAATTATTTCTTTATCTGTTTTTATCGCCGGTTTTTCCATATTTTTTAATTTTATATATCTTCTTTGCTCAATTCTCCCGTTCTTACCTTGTAAATTTCAAGTACTTCAGACACGTAAATAAGTCCTTCTCCTTTTTCGCCCTTACCTCCTTGTTGGTGAATTACCTGAACTATTTTTGGCACATCTTCTTTCTTGCATACGATTTCAAGCTTGGACATTTTGCTATGGGCAAGAGGAAACCTAAGGGATGGGGAATCCTTTTTTTTGGTATATTTTCCCGTTCCTTCGGCCTCAGAGACCGTAAGGCTTTCAAAACCTTCGGTCCGCAGGGCCCGCATCACCTCATTGGCTCTTCTTTCTCGAATAAACGCTTTAACTTCCCTCATTTTTTTTGTTTTTGTTCATCAATAGCATAGGCAGCAGGCAGATCAGGAAAATCAACCCAAAGAACAGCCAACTGCCGTAGCCCTGAATGCCTAAAAATGGCCAGACTAAAGAGAATATAATCACTAATAGACATCCTATTATCATATATTTCATCCTTTTCCCCATTGCCTCTTAATTGTTTTTGTGCATCTGCGAATTATGCTCCTTTAGGTTGGAATTATCTTTTTTATCGTTGAAATCCATAGATTTCCCTTCCTTCATATCATCCATCATTTTCATCATTTTGCCATCTTTCATCATCATCATACACATCTTCTTGCACATTCCATCATCTTTTGATGCCCCGTCCATCATTTTGTCCATCATCATATCTTTCATATGACCTTCCTTCATCATCATATTTCCCATCATATTACAGGAAGTAGAATCTTTTTTGGCCTCTTTCATCATACGTTGCATCATCTCCTTTTTCATTTCCGGATCGTCCATTATGGCGTTGTAAACCTGTTCTTTTTTTTGCTCATCCTGCATCATTTTTTTCATTGCAGCATCATTTTTTTCCTGGGCCTGTATTGCTATGGCTCCAAACATAAACACACCTGTCAATAGTGCAGTTTTTAGTACCTTTTTCATAACTTTTATTTTTATTGAATTAAACTCGATACTTGTGCCCACATAAAGAGCTGCAAGCATACTAACCATAACTTTGCAGCTCTTTTGTAGGACTTTCTTTAAATTTTAATTTGTAATCGTTTCCTGGACAGAACCGCAGCCGGGCATTTTTTGCCCCATATAAGGATTGCGGATCTTTTCGTTCATACTTAACCAGTTTGCGCCCTGACCGTTCAGTGCCATTGGGCAATTATTCCAATATATCGGAACATCAAGATTTCCGTTCTTTGCCATTTGATACATCATTGATGATAGCTCACTGAAATATTTTCTTTGTTCACTGAGGTCGTCACTTTCTGCGATGGCCTTGGCACTTCTTTGCATATCAGGGCTCATTTTCATCAACTCTTTTGCCTTCTGCCGTGCAGTTTCTGAATCGTCTGCAACCAAAGCATCCTTAATGCTGCTATAAGAGGCCATTATCGATTCGAAATCTGTTTCTTGGTTCATCATATTGCCCATCGAACTATTTTCCATTGTTTCATCCATCATATGTCTATCATTTTTATTACCCATTTGATTACAAGAGGTGGTAAAACTCATTAGGGAAAAGACCACCACGGCAACTGTACTTATTTTTAAAATGTTCATAATTTTTATTTTTTAAAATTGTCTATACTAAAATACTGATATTTAAACCCTTGCATTTACAAAATTTTGGGTAATGCTTATATAATTCGGTTTAACGAATTCCTAAAATGAGGACCCAGAGTTTTGTATTCGGTTAAGCTCATTCCTGTTTCGGCTTTAAACTGTGCACTAAGATGTCCGAGATTACTATAGCCTAACAATTGTGACATCTCAGTAAAATTATATTCTTGGGATAGTAATGTTTTTGTAGTACTATAAG
>CAXBNH010000063.1:0-11971 GCA_963976905.1 uncultured Algibacter sp. | reverse complement strand
AAAGATTTCATCTTGCCAGTCTGTTCCAGCTCCAACTGAATTTATATAATTACTATCAAAAGGTGCTGCATTACCTCTGGCAACTTCAATCTGATTCATAACATCAATATACTCTGATGTATTCAACACATCCATTTTTGACCTAATCTTGGACACAGAATAACTTGTACTAAACTTAAATTTAGGAGCACCTGCTCCTGATTTTGTAGTTATAATCACAACGCCGTTGGCGCCTCTTGCTCCATATATGGCAGCAGCGGAAGCGTCCTTCAATATTTCAATTGATTTAATATCTGCCGGATTTATCGAATTCAATGGATTGTTGTCAGGCAGTTGGCCATCAAATCCACTATTCAATTCTCCTGTTGCAGTAGCAACATTGTTAAGAGGAAACCCATCTACCACATAAAGTGGTTCTTGCCCTGCGGTTATAGAACCTGTCCCTCTAATTCTAACAGAAACACCTCCACCAGGAGCATGACTTGCTTGGGTTATCTGTACACCCGCAGCTCGACCTTGCAGCAATTGATCTGCCGACACAGGATTGACCTGATTCAAATCATCTTCACTAAGTGACACTACCGACCCCGTTAAATCGCTCTTTTTTACAGAACCATAGCCAACTATTACAACTTCATCCAGTCCTGCTACATCTTCTTGAAGGACAATATTTAACTGATTCTGGTTATTTACTTGTACTTCTTTTGAAACAAAACCAATGTATGATATGACAAGTGTGGCAGCATCATTATTTAATCTAATTAAAAATTCACCATCAAAATCTGTTGCTCCATTTGATGTGCCTTTTTCTATGACACTTGCACCTGGCAGAGGGTTTCCGCTCCCATCTTTAACCACCCCTCTTACTTCAGTTGTTTGTTTTTTCACAACAGCTACAAAGGTGCTTTCATTTTGAATGTTTTTATCTTGAATACTTTTAACAACAATATTCTTATTCTCAGTTAATTCAAAATCCACCTTGCTAGATGCAATGATTTGATTTAATAATTTAGAAACTTCAATCTCTCCTTTTTTTAATTGAACTCTAGGCGCATTTCTGAATAAACTCCTAGGGAAAATAAAACTATAATCCGTTTGGTCTTTGATAATTTCAAAAACCTCCTTGACCGTTGCCAATTGATCTTGATCAATAGTTATTTTTTCTTGAGATAATGCAATTTCTGAATTGAGACTAAAAACAGTCGTGCAAAATAGAATGATAAAGGTTCTCATAATGATTGACATCAGCCGTTTTTGAAGCTGAAAATGGTACTGAATAAAATTAATTTTCATAATTTCGCTTAATATTAGTTAGACAATAGTTTAGGTAATATGTACAATAGAGGGGGAATTAGTTAGGATACCGCAAAATGTCAAAACTTCTATCCCTCTTTTATTTTAATTATTTTAATTTCAAAATTTTATCTGCAATTTTATATTCTTTAATAATTCCAGAATTCTTTATTGAAGTTAAAACCTCATCAATATTTCTATCTTTCATCAGGACACCCATAAATTCTTCATATTTAATAGCTTCATTTTCAAAAACAACTTCTACATCATACCATCTGGATAAAATTGCCATGATTTCTTCAAGTGATTTTTCATCAAAACTAAAAACGCCGTCTTTCCAAGATGTTTCGTTATAAACATTTACTGTTGCTACTGAAATTTCATTGGTATTGGAATTAAATCTAGATTGCTGATTAGGAATTAAACTCAATTTATCATTATCAAAACTTACATCAACCTTACCTTCAACTAATGTTGTGTATATATCAATTTCATCTTTGTAGGCCTTAATATTAAATTCTGTACCCAATACCTCAATGGTTTGCTCATTATTAAGCACCTTAAAATGCGCTCCACTATGTTGGGAACTTGGTGACACATCAAAATAGGCTTCACCATAAACCAACTCTACACTACGCGCTTGTCCTTTGACAAAATTTACCGGATACTTTAATTGGGACTCTGAATTCAACCAAACTTGGGTTCCATCTGCCAATGTTATAAAAAATTGACCGCCTCTGGGAACAGTTAGATAGTTGTAAACAATCTTTGGATCTTTTTCGGAGTTGTTTTCACTATATATAATTTGTTCCCCATTACTATTGGCATTATTTGTTTGGAACGATGCTCCTTTTTCCAAAGCTATTTGCGAACCGTCCCCTAAGGTAAGTGTTGCTTTATCCGTACCTGTTTTAATGGTGTTTACAATTATTGGGGCATTGTTACCCTTAGTATTATCAGTATTATCAAACAATCTGTCTCTAAAAAAATAGCTGGTAGCCATTAAGCCAACAACACTTGCTGCTACGGCATAACGCCAATACAATTTTCTTACTGGTACATTAATTTTACTTTCTACCGTTTTCCAACTTGCTTTTTTATCTATTTGTACCAAATGCTCATAACGTTTCTTAACCAAATCGTCATCAGTAAGGTTTTTTAGTATGTAATCCTTGTCCTTTTCATCAAAAAGTTCTGTTTCATACAAATCTGTAGGTTTTTCGTCTTTTAATAGCGCAGCGGCTACTTGTTTAGACAATCTTATAATTTCATTGAAAATGTACATAAATCTATGCTTATTTAACTGAGGTATATGCTTATTTAACCCTAAGACGACAAAATGCACAGAGGAGGGTTAAAAAAAAGTCAAAAAAAAACAAAAAAATATGGTATTATCTGTTTTTCAATTGATTGAAATCATAAAAACAAGAAAATTCATGATGGATTTATTTGCTAAAAGCAAAAGCTATTAAAAAAAAGTAGTCTTTTAAAAGCGGTTTTAGCCTTTTGTAGGCTATTTTTTTTTGAGCTTTGACAGTATTTATGGATATGCCCATTTCTTCATCTATTTCTGAATTTTTAAAATCTTTGATACTCAAACGAATTATTTTAGCACATCTGGCGGGCAATGTACTTATGGCGTTATCTATAATATTCGAAGTTTCAGCTACAACTACTTCTCTTAAAAAATAAGATTCCTTTTCTAGTTTTTCTATTTGATCGGCTGAAAAATGTTTGGTAGATTTATAATGCTTGCTCTTTAAATAATCAAGGGATTTATTTTTAACAGAAGTGTACAGATAGGATTTTATAGCATTTTCATTATTGAAAGCGATATTTTCTTCCCAAACCTTTATATATACTTCTTGAACAATATCTTTGGCTTTTTCTATATCATCTAAATATTTATTAGAGAACAAGCATAGTGATGCAAACAGTTTATTAAAGTTATTTTTATAATCTTTTAATGTTAACTTATACATACTCTGATTTCTCACTATTAAAATAGAAACTAATGTCAAATCTAAATGAAAGATACTAAACATTTATCTTAAATCTAAACTATTATTAACCCGTTGGGCGCAATTGATGTTTCTTTGCCAAATAAGTGTTCTGTGTCACACTTAGCTTAGCCTGCCATGAGTTTATCGAAGGGAGGTGTTCTTTTATGAAGTCTTCGACAAGCTGAGACTGACATTTTGAGATTAATTGGCTAAATATTTTAAATGAAAGCTACAAAATACTTATTTATTAACCACCATTAAGTCTATTACAAAAATGAAAAAAGGTTTTAAATATAATAGTTTTAAAAAATGATGATTAAAAATAGGTTTAAACTCAAAACAAAAAATCCTGACCTATTATGAATATAACGCATCAGGATTCTTGTAGTTACCTAGACAGGTTTTAAAAGCTGTCTGATATAAATAATTTCTGAATATTTTATTAACCCAGTACTTCCTGTACTTTATCCGCAGCTTCTTGAAACTCGGTTGCACTCATAACATCCAATCCTGAATTATCGATCAATTCTTTAGCAATATCTGCATTGGTGCCTTGTAAACGCACAATAATGGGAACATTAATATTGCCCATATTTTTATAAGCATCAATAACCCCCTGCGCCACACGGTCGCAACGTACAATACCTCCAAAAATATTTATCAAAATAGCTTTAACGGCCGGATCTTTTAATATGATTTTAAAAGCCGCTTCCACACGGGCCGCATCTGCCGTACCTCCAACATCTAAAAAGTTGGCTGGTTCGCCGCCTGCTTGTTTTATTAAATCCATAGTTGCCATGGCCAGACCTGCGCCATTTACCATACAGCCCACGTTTCCGTCAAGGTCCACATAGTTCAATCCCAATTTTCCCGCCTCAACTTCAATGGCACTTTCTTCACGGATATCACGTAAATCCACATAGTTTTTATGTCTGAAAAGCGCATTATCATCTATGGTCACTTTAGCATCTACCGCCATGATTTTATTATCGCTGGTTTTTAAAACCGGATTGATTTCAAATAAAGACGCATCAGAATTGACATAAGCTTTGTAAAGGTTTGTGACAAATTGGGTCATTTCCTTAAATGCCAATCCCGACAATCCTAAATTGAAAGCCACACGTCTTGCCTGAAAAGGCATCAAACCAACCGTTGGGTCAATTTCTTCTGTAAATATCAAATGTGGTGTTTCTTCTGCAACCGTTTCAATATCCATTCCGCCTTCAGTAGAATACATTACCATATTACGGCCCGTAGCACGATTTAATAAAACGGACATGTAAAATTCATCCGTTTCGCTTTCTCCAGGATAATACACATCTTCGGCCACTAAAACCTGATGCACGCGTTTCCCTGCTGCAGAGGTTTGGGGCGTCACAAGATCCATTCCTATAATTTGGCCTGCAATATCTTCTACTTCCTTTAAGTTTTTAGCCAATTTTACACCACCACCTTTTCCACGGCCACCAGCATGTACTTGGGCCTTAATAACGTGCCAACTCATACCTGTTTCGGTTGTTAGCTGTTTTGCAGCCGCAACTGCTTCATTTGCATTTTTAGCAACAATACCACGCTGGATACGCACACCAAAACCGCTCAATATTTCTTTACCTTGATATTCGTGTAAATTCATAATCTGCTTAATAGTTTTTAAGAGTCACAAATGTATATAATAGGTCTTAATTAGACTAACATTTTGTTTAGGAATCCTTGACCCCATATAATTACGCTCTTTTAATTGTTAAATATTTAACAATTTGTTTAATTTGATTAATATTTGTGTTTTTTATTTTTTATTGAAAGGAAAAAAATACCTTTGGAAAAAATTTATAGAAAGTGAGTACAATAGAAAAAAACCAATTGCTTAAAATAGCACATGATTATGGAAGTCCCATTTATGTTTATGATGCTGAAAAAATCGAGCAACAATACAAACGCTTGACCAATGCTTTTAAAGGTGTGAAACATCTAAAGATAAACTATGCGGTAAAGGCGCTTTCCAATATTTCTGTGTTGAAGTTATTGCATTCTTTTGGTTCTGGTATTGATACCGTTTCCATTCAAGAAGTGCAATTGGGCTTGGCGGCTGGCTTTCCTGTGGAAAAAATAATATTTACGCCTAACGGGGTGTCTTTGGAAGAAATTGAAACCGTTACAAAACTGGGAGTCCAAATTAATATTGACAACCTATCTATTTTAGAACAATTTGGCGCCAAACATCCAAATATTCCTGTTTGTATCCGTATCAATCCGCATATTATGGCTGGTGGAAACGCCAATATTTCCGTAGGACATATTGATAGCAAATTTGGTATTTCTGTACATCAAATTCCTCACATTCTCCGCATTGTTGAAAATACCGGTATGACCATTAATGGCATCCACATGCATACGGGAAGTGATATTTTGGATATTGAAGTGTTTTTATATGCCAGTGAAATTTTATTTGATACAGCTAAACAATTCAAAGATTTAGAGTTTTTAGATTTTGGATCTGGCTTTAAAGTACCTTACAAAAAAGATGATATTGAAACCAATATTGAAGAACTTGGTAAAAAACTGACCAAACGTTTCAATGAATTCTGTAAAGATTACGGCAAAGAACTGACCTTGGCTTTTGAGCCTGGAAAATTTTTAGTGAGCGAAGCCGGACAGTTTTTGGTAAAAGTAAATGCCGTAAAGCAAACCACATCAACCGTTTTTGCACAAGTGGATTCGGGCTTCAATCATTTAATACGCCCCATGTTTTACGGGTCGCAGCATGTTATTGAAAACATTTCCAACCCAAAAGGGAAAGAGCGTTTTTATTCCGTAGTGGGCTATATTTGTGAAACCGATACGTTTGCCAACAACAGGCGCATTACAGAAATCAACGAAGGTGATATTTTAACCTTTAAAAATGCCGGTGCGTATTGTTTTTCAATGGCTAGTAATTACAACTCACGCTTCAAACCAGCAGAGGTTTTATGGCATAACAATGAAGCGCATTTAATAAGAAAAAGGGAAACTTTTGAAGATATTCTGAAAAATCAGGTTGAAATTGATTTTGCAAAAAAAACAGAAGTCGAGATAGCAAAGTAATTATTACTTTCAATACAGGTTATCTTCTCAGATAAATAATCTTTATTTTAAACCACGTTCTATTAAATATTAGAACGTGGTTTATTTTTTTTAAATAAATCAGATTTAATAGCTCTTAATCACTTTAATCATTCTATTTTTGAAAATCAACAAGATTTTTAATGAATTTTACAAACCCATTAGTGTATGGTGTTCCCTGTTTTCTTGGGCTAATTTTGCTTGAATTAACTTATAGCAAACATCATAAAGAAAAAAAAGATTTATATAAATGGAACGATTTAGCTGCCAGTCTTACCATGGGCATAGGTTCTACTATTATAGCACCACTAACCAAAACAATCGCCGCCATTGTACTTTTTGAATATGTTTATGAAGTTTTCAATCCAATAATTGACGGGGTTCGCACCAACATTATGGGGTGGGAATCCTTTGGATATGCTTGGTACGTCTGGATTATTTGTCAATTGCTGGATGATTTTAGTTACTATTGGTTCCATAGGCAAAATCATAATGTGCGCTTTCTTTGGGCGGCACATATTGTGCACCATTCTTCAGAAAATTTTAATTTAGGGACCGCCGTAAGAAACGGATGGTTCACTATTTTTTACAAACCGTTTTTCTACATGTGGATTCCCGCACTTGGTTTCCCGCCAGAAATGCTAGTAGTTTGTCTGGGTATTGAGGCCTTATGGCAATTTCAGTTACACACCGTTTATATTGGTAAACTTGGTTTTATTGAAAAATTTATGAATACACATACCATGCACCAAGTACATCATGCCCAGAACATTGAATATATGGACAAGAACCATGGCGGGTTCTTAAATATTTTTGATAAACTTTTTGGCACTTGGAAAGAACTGGACGAATCTATAGATATAAAATATGGAGTTACTAAAGACCCAAATTCTTATAATCCCTTAGTGATATTGACACACGAGTATAAAGATATATGGAATGACATGAAAAAATCCAAAAATTGGTACCATAAATTCATGTATGCTTTTGGCGCACCTGGTTGGAGCCATGACGGGAGCACACTTACCATCAAGCAACAGCAAAAACTTATGAAAGCTGAAAAAAAATTATAACTATTATTGTATCTCGGCAAGAACCTCTCAATATAAAAACCGCTATTAAAAACCTGATTCGTTACAATTCTTATTAGAACTCCCAATATTTATTGAAACCAAAAATAGCTTTTCCTTTTTAAGGATTTTCATGCTAATATCTAATTTTATTGTTCTTTTCTATAAAAATTTACATTTTTAGGAATATGTTTTACCACAATATTTTCCTTTATTATTACATTTAGAGATTTAAAAAAAAATAACGCACGTAAACACATGTTCCATGAATAAAATTCTATTAATTTGCACCATTATAGTTGGTATCCTAATCACAAGCTGTGACAACAAGCGAGATGGAAAACCCAAAGTTCTAGTGTTCTCAAAAACAATGGGTTTTAAGCATGGATCCATTCCTAAAGGCATTGCAGCCATTCAGAAACTAGGTACCAAAAATGGGTTTGAAGTTGATACAACCAAAAATGCAGAACTATTCAACGAGAATAATCTTAAAATGTATTCCGCTATTATATTTTTGAGTACTACTGGAAATATATTAGATGCTAAACAGGAAGCCGCTTTTGAACGCTACATTCAGGCTGGTGGAGGCTTTGTGGGCATTCATGCCGCTGCTGATACCGAATATGACTGGGGTTGGTACAATAAATTGGTAGGTGCACAATTTTCAAGCCATCCTGCAGGAACTCCCGAGGCCAATTTTATTATCAAAGACAAGAATTTCAGTGCTACGAAATTTTTTACCGACTCCATCTGGCACCGTTCTGACGAGCTTTATAATTATAAAAAAATCAATCCGGAGGTGCATGTTTTAATGACTCTTGATGAATCAACTTATAAAGGCGGACAGAATGGGGATTTCCACCCGATTGCATGGTATCACAATTTTGATGGTGGAAGGGCATTTTATACAGGCGCTGGCCATACAGCCGAGAGCTATTCCGAAAATTTATTCCTTAAACATGTACTAGGTGGCATCCAATATGCTATTGGTGACAATCAAAAGTTGGATTATAGCAAGGTCACAACCCAAATCCCACCGGATATGAATCGTTTTTCAAAGGTATCATTGATTGGAGGAAATGTGTTTTTTGAGCCTACCGAGATGACCATATTGCCAAACAACGACGTTTTGATAGGACAAAGAAGGGGGGAGATTATGTTTTATAATAATACAACAAAAAAACTATCGCAGGCAGGGTTCCTCGATGTCTATTACAAAACTTTGAATACGCCTAATGTCAATGCTGAAGAAGGATTGATGGGACTCCAAAAAGATCCCGATTTTGAAAACAACCATTGGATTTACATCTATTATGCCCCAACGGGTAATAAATGGGTCAATCGCCTTTCACGTTTTAAATTAAACGACGGGTTGTTGGAAAATGCCTCCGAACAGATTATTTTAGAAGTGGATTCCCAACGTGAAATATGCTGTCACACAGGAGGTTCTATTGCCTTTGGCCCTAATAATCTCTTGTATTTATCTACTGGAGATAATTCTACCCCGTTTGATGAAAAAGGCCAAAAATATGTAAATAATGGCTACGCTCCTTTAAACGATAGCCCCGGTCACGAGCAATACGATGCCCGACGTTCCTCAGGAAACACCAATGATTTGAGAGGAAAAATACTTCGTATTAAGGTAAATAAAGATGGTTCTTACGACATTCCTAAAGACAATCTTTTTGCCGAAGGAACCGCCAAAACCCGTCCAGAAATTTATACTATGGGACACAGGAATCCCTATCGTATTTCTGTAGACAAAAAAAACGGACGCCTTTTTTGGGGAGAAGTGGGACCAGATGCAAACAACGATGCATTGGATACCCGTGGTCCAAGAGGTTATGACGAAATGAATATAGCACTTAAAGCAGGTAACTTTGGATGGCCTATGTTTATTGGTGATAATATACCCTATCATAAATACGATTATGAAACTGGGCAAACAGGTAATGCTTTTAACCTCACAAAGCCAATTAACGATTCAAAAAACAACACCGGTTTAAGGGAATTACCTCCAGCAAATCCAGCTTATATCTACTATCCGTATGCCGATACCCAAGATTTCCCTCAAGTGGGATCAGGAGGCAGAAATGCCATGGCAGGCCCAACCTATTATTCTGACATGTATTCCAATGGTGGTGGACTTCCTGCCTATTACAACGGTAAAACCATTATATATGACTGGATACGTGGCTGGATGAAAGCCGTTACCTTTTTTAAGGATGGCTCCTTACATAAAATGGAACCTTTTGCTTCCGATATTAAATTGAACAATTTGATTGATATGGAAATGGGCCCTGACGGAAAGGTTTACCTATTAGAATACGGAAGTGGCTGGTTTACGAAAAACTTAGATTCAGGCTTAAGTTATATAGAATACAATGATGGAAACAGGCAGCCCATAATCGATGACTTTGTGGTAGACAAAAACACAGGAAAGTTACCACTAACCGTAACTGCAAAAGTTAAAGCTCATGATCTTGAAAAAGATACTTTAAGTTATCATTGGGATTTAGGAAATGGCGAAACAAAAGAAACCAATGTACCTAAACTAACGTATACCTATAATAATCCCGGGGAATATAAATTATCGGTAGTAGTCAGGGACATACAGGATGCTAGTTCAAAAAGCGAAGTTATTTCAATTGTTGCTGGAAATTCCAGACCAGAAATTACTATTTCTATAGAAAGAACCAATGATTATATATTTAATGCCAAATCACCAATTAAGTATAAAGTAATTGTATCAGATCCTGACGGCAATCAAGATATTGATACAGCAAATATTTTTGTTTCTGTAGATTATATGGCAGGTATGGACGAGGTAAACAAATCCATGGGGCATCAACAAGTATCTGCAACGGTAACAGGGAAAGCATTAACCCAAGGTATGGATTGCAAAGCATGTCATAAGGAAACTGAAAAATCCATTGGCCCAAGCTTTCAACAGGTCGCTGAAAAGTACAAAGACGACAAAAAAGCAGAGAGTTATTTACAGAAAAAGATTGTATCAGGAGGCTCTGGAGTTTGGGGAGAAGTGGCCATGGCAGCACACCCCAATATTACGGCAGATGAAACGCGACAAATTGTAACCTACATTCAATCGTTGGCAAATACTGAAGCCAAACAAAAATCGCTTCCCCAAGAAGGCACGATTGTTCCTAAACCATTTCACAATGAATATGTTATGTTACTAACAGCCAGTTATACCGATAAAGGAGCTAATGGAGTAAGACCATTAACAGGCGTTAAATCCGTCACATTTGAAATCAATCCCTAACAGATACAAAAATTAGTGAACGTTACAGTGCGTTATTATTTTGATAAAAATCAAAATTTTTAAATTTTTCGGATTCAAAATCTCTTCGTCTGAAAATTAAAAAACGCTAAAAAATAGCTTTATAAAATCAAGAAACCTTAATGCATTATAACATTAAGGTTTCTTGATTTTGACCACATTCTTTTCAAGAATTCAATAAGATAGCTTGTTGCTGTTGTTCTTAGAAATAAAAAGAAAATCTATTCCTTAAGTTTCCCACTAAAAAGATTCACTTTAGAATTAAACGGATTTCCTGAAGCGCGGCGTAACAAAACCAATTGTCCACAGTGCCATAAAGCATCTTCAATGGGACCATTTATGAGATTCCAAAAAGGAATATGGATGTTATCCAATTGAAAAGGTTCATCCTTATTTCTTAAAGCATCGGAAACTATTTTAAAATTCAATAAAGTTTGTTTACGCTTGGCTTCAAAATCAAGCTCTAATACGTTTTCATCTTTATCATTTCCTAAAATACTATTACGAATGGTCTTTGACAATCCATAAATATGTTCGATGGTTTCTGAAGTTGCACGTCCTGTTTTACTGGGTTTATATATTAAATCTTCATGGCGTAATCCTTCCGTAGCCCAATAATATCTAAATCCCAAGCCATCTATCATTCTTGCTGCAACCGTACCCGCTGTGTAAATTTCTGGATATTCAGGAATCTCATAATATGGCAATACATCGTTTTTCATCATTTGGGCGTTTACAGTTACAAAACAAAAAGTGGTCAATAAAATAACGAAAATCTTCATAATCAATTTTTCAATTTGATTTTATGCCGTACTTATCAATCAAATAAACCAAAGCCGTCATCGTGGCCGCTCCCAATTCCAACTCTCGCTTATTTACAGCATCAAACGTATCGTTACTGGCATGATGATAATCAAAATAGCGCTGGGAATCGGGACGCAATCCTGCCAAAACATTCTGTTTGTTTTTAAGTGGCCCCACATCGGCACCGCTCTCCCCTTTTTCAAAATAATGGATTAAATAAGGTTTGAACAACGGTTGCCAATTTAATATTTGATTGAAATTAGCATCTGTGCAATCAAAAGAAAACCCACGAGGCGTAAATCCACCAGCATCACTTTCTAAAGCAAAAATGTGGTTTTCGATTTTTTGCTTAGCTACTTCCGCATATTTTTTTGCGCCTCGCAATCCATTTTCTTCATTCA
>CAXBNH010000062.1:0-12166 GCA_963976905.1 uncultured Algibacter sp. | reverse complement strand
ACAATTAAAAAGTAGCATATTTGCCAACTCTAATTTTCTTTTAGAAGGACTGAACACTATTTTACAATTTAATAACAACGAATGATTAAAAAGCTCGTATTGGTTTTTATTGCTGTTTTTGCAATTCAATTACATGCCCAACAAGGCACCGCTTCGCCATATTCTTTTTATGGCCTTGGAAGCCATAAATTTAAAGGGACGGTTGAAAATAGGAGTATGGGCGGATTGAGTATTTATACCGATAGTATTCATGTTAATTTACGAAATCCAGCATCCTACGCCACGCCAAATTTAGCTTATTTCAACAAGGAAAGTAGGCCTATCAAATTTTCTGTTGGTGGGGGGTATTCCAGCTTAGGGCTTAAGACCAGTAACGGTAGTGACAATGCCTCGGCAACCAGTTTCAATTACCTAGCGCTATCCATACCCATGGGGCGATTTGGCTTTGGTTTTGGTATCATGCCATCTACTTCGGTGGGTTATAAACTGGAAAGCATCAATGCCGATGGAACTATTTCAAATAGGTTTAGGGGTGAAGGTGGTGTAAATAAAGCCTTTCTTGGCTTTGGTTATCAAATATATGAAGGTTTGAGTATAGGTGTTGATGCGCAATATAATTTTGGTAGTATAAAAAATAGTATTATCGAGTTTGTTTATGATGATGATGGTGTGCCTTTGCAAAACCAGTCAAGGGAAAACAATAGAGCAGATTTAAGTGGGTTGAACTTTAATTTGGGCATGTCTTATAAAAAGATGCTGAATGAAAACCTGGAATTTGTTTCCGGTCTTACTTATTCTATAGAAAGTAAGTTGACCTCTCAAAACCAACGCTCTTTTTCAACCATAGCTTTTAATAACAATACAGGGGAAGAATTGGTTTTTGCCAACATAGACGTAGATTTAGAGGCTCTTGGGTTAAAAGAAACAGAACTTACGTTGCCATCAAAAGTATCTGTTGGTGCTGGTATTGGCTCACCAAGAAAATGGTTTGTCGGTGCTGAATATTTATTTCAGAACACCAGTAATTCAACAAATGCCATATTAAGCAGTAGTAGTGGTGAAACTTTTGAGGATGCGTCAAAAATCTCTCTTGGCGGGTTTTATATTCCGCAGTATAATTCATTTACAAGTTACTTAAAGAGAGTGGTTTATAGAGGTGGATTGTATTTTGAAAAAACAGGATTGATATTAAACGATGAGCCTATAAAAGAGTTTGGCATGTCTTTTGGAGTAGGCTTACCGGTTGGCGATGTGTTTTCCAACGTAAACTTAGGTTTAGAAATAGGTAAACGTGGCACAACCAACAGTAATTTAATACAAGAGAATTTTATTAATTTACAATTAAGTTTATCTTTGAACGATAAATGGTTCGGAAAACGAAAATATGACTAAGTAAACAGCGCATAAAAATGATGATCATGAAAACAAAAATTACATTATTCTTAACCTTACTTTTCTTAGCCGGAAACGTAAGTTTTGGTCAACAAGATGATGAATGTATGACAAAACTTTCCATATTCCATGAGTATGTGAAAGGTAAAAACTATGAGGCTGCTTATGAGCCTTGGATGTATGTTAGAAAAGCATGCCCAAAATTCAATATTGCTATTTATTCTGAAGGCGAAGATATTTTAGAAAATAAAATAGAAAAAGGAACAGGTGCAGAAAAAGTAGCCGCAATAAATGATTTGGTAAAATTATGGGAAGAGCGATCTGTTAATTTTCCTGAAAAAACAAGCAAGGGCGAATATTTAGCAAAAGGCTGCCAGTTGATGTACGATAATAAAGATGCGTTGAAAAAAACCGACTTGGAATTGTATGAGTGTTTTGATGCGGCATTTAAAGCAGATAGAGCGACCTTTACAAATCCTAAAAGTTTATATACATACTTTTCTTTAATGGTTGATTTATATGATGCTAAAAAGAAAACAGATGCTGAATTGTTCAATAAATATGACGATGTTGCTGAAAAAATTGAGGAAGAATTAAAAAATTATTCTGAAAACCTTAACAAAATCATAGAAAAAGAAGAAGCTGGTACAGCATTAACTAAAACAGAGGGTAAATATAAACCTTACTACGAAAGTTATTTAAAAGCCTATGATCAAGTTTCAAGCGGTATCGATAAAAAATTAGGAGACCGTGCCAATTGTGCCAACTTAATTCCGTTATACCAAAAAGGCTTTGAAGAAAACAAAACAGATGCTATATGGTTGCAACGTGCTGCTGGTAAAATGTCTGAAAAAGAATGTACAGATGATCCGTTGTTCTTTAAATTGGTAAATGCTTATCACGATTTAAGTCCATCTGCAAATTCTGCCTATTATTTAGGGATTTTAAAAGAAAAAGGAGGAAAAGAAAGTGAAGCACTTGCTTTTTATAAACAAGCACTTGATTTAGAAACAGATAATTTTAAAAAATCAAAATTGGCCTATAGAATTGGTTTAAAGTTAAAAGCGGCTGGTAACTATTCTGCAGCAAGAAATTATTTCAGAAATGCTTTAAGCTTTAACCCATCAAACGGGCGTCCTTACTTGTCTATTGCAATGATGTATGCAGCAAGTGCCAATAGTTGTGGTGATGATGCTTTTAACAAAAGAGCGGTATTTTGGTTAGCGGCTGATGAGGCTAGAAAAGCATCAAGAGTAGATCCTACTTTGAATAAAGATGCTGCCCAAACAGCAGCAAATTATGAGGCCAAAGCACCAACTAAAGCTGATATTTTTAGTAAAGGCAATAGTGGTCAAGTTATAAAGATTGGCTGTTGGATAGGTTCTAGTGTGACCGTTCCTAAAATATAGATGAAACATCGTTTAAAATATCATATACTTAACATAGTCACCGCAATCACGGTGACTATGTTTTTTTCATGCGATAATAGGCTTAAGGAAGTTCAGCAAATGGGTATTTCAGAAAATGAACCCATAGGTGTGGCAGAAAACATCAATCTTAAATATACAGATTCTGGTAGGGTCAAGTCCATTCTTATAAGTCCGAAGATGTTGGATTATTCCAATAGGGATTTTGCTTTTAATGAGTTTCCCGAAGGGATTAATTTAGAGCTATTCAATGAGAAAAATGAAAAAACAACCATTTTAGCAGATTACGCCATCATTTATGATAAAACCAATCTTATTGATATGAAGGGCAACGTAGTATTGGCAACAGAAACCAGCGATACCTTGTTTGCAGAGCAGTTGTTTTTTGATCAAACCAAACAATGGGTTTTTACCAATCAGCCTGTAACTTTTAGACGAGGTTTTGACCTTATCAACGGCAATGGTTTCGATTCTGACTCTAAATTCTCCGATGCTGAAGTTCTTGAAGTAGATGGTAACTTTACAATTGATGAATAAATTAAAAAAGAATCTTTCGGCGTAAAAAAACGAGAACGTTTTATTTGAAGTCATCATTCCCGTGAAAACGTAAATCCAGCTAAGCCATCTTCCTTAATTTTAATTATCTTTACCTAATAATTTTTACTACATGAAATATCAAAAATATTTTCAATACGCGTATTTAATATTCGCCATATTGTTTTTTTATGATGCGGTTTCAAAATGGACACAAACAGCAACAGTGGCCTATCCATCTATATTATTAGGGGCAACAGCGCTTTTTATGTTCTTTTTCCGAAGAAAATTCTATAAAAAATTCGATAATAAAGACGATTCAAAATAAATGGATTTTGAGGTCATTATCATAATTGTATCATTATTGCTTTCCGCTTTTTTTTCGGGTATGGAGATTGCTTACGTATCTTCAAACAAAATCCATATTGAAATAGAAAAAATGCAAGAAGGTGTTTTGGCCAAAGTACTTTCAAAGTTAACAGCAAAACCTTCAAAATTTATAGCTACCATGCTTATTGGAAACAATATAGCGTTGGTGGTTTACGGGTTTTTTATGGGTGATCTATTGGTTGAAAAATTTCAATCGTTGTTGCCAACATCATACGGTTTTGTCAATTATATGCTTACAGATTTAAGCCTGCTTACACAAACCATCATTTCTACCTTGGTTATTTTAATAACGGCCGAGTTTTTGCCTAAAGTGTTTTTTCAGATTTATTCCAACTCATTGCTGAAATTATTGGCCATTCCTGCCTATATATTTTATGCTTTGTTTACGTTTATTTCAGATTTTGTCATTTGGATTTCAGATACCGTTTTGAAGCGTTTTTTCAAAACCGAAGGTGACCAAATTCAAATGGCGTTTACCAAAGTGGAATTGGGACATTACATCAGTGAGCAAATGGAATCGGTTGAAGCGCATGATGAGGTGGATACTGAAATCCAGATTTTCCAAAATGCTTTGGAATTTTCCGAAGTTAAAGCCCGTGACGTCATGGTGCCACGTACCGAGATTATAGCGGTTGAAAAAAATGAAAGTATCAAAACCTTAAATGCCCTTTTTACCGAATCGGGATGTACCAAAATCTTGGTTTATAAAGATACCATTGACGATATTTTAGGTTATGTGCACTCTTTTGAATTGTTTAAAAAACCCAAGAGCATCCTATCTATCATTTTGCCGGTAGAATTTGTTCCAGAAACCGTACTGATTAATGATGTGTTGAATGTGCTCATCAAAAAACGAAAAAGCATCGCGGTGGTTTTAGATGAATATGGCGGCACGTCTGGTATTATGACGGTGGAAGATATTGTGGAAGAACTTTTTGGGGAAATTGAAGATGAACACGATACCATTGTGCTTGTGGAAGAACAGCTTGGTAAAGATGCATTTAAGTTTTCTGGCAGAATGGATGTGGATTATATTAACGAAACCTATAAAATCAACCTTCCTGAAAGCGAAAATTACGGCACGCTAGGCGGATTGATCGTAAATGCCACCGAGGAAATTCCATCGCCAAATGAAGTGGTTATTATTGAAAATTTTCAGTTTACCATTTTAGAAGCTACCAATACCAAAATCAATTTGGTGGAATTGAAGATTTTAGAGGAAGATTAGATTCAGTTTTCAGTTGCAGTCTCAGTCACAGTTAATTCAACTAAACAACAAACAACTCCACAACAAACGCTTTTCTAACACAAATACAAAATAACCCTTTTATTATTAAATGTAAAATGGTATTTTCGCGGACATTATTTTTGCATAACCAAGAATAGACCAACAAACAGAAATTAAAGTTTTTTAAAATCATAATTACAGATGGCAGTTTTAAATAAAATCAGGCAACGTTCACTCTTTTTGATACTTATTATAGCCTTGGCGCTATTCTCTTTTGTACTGGCAGATTTGTTCAGAAACGGTGATGCTTTAACCGCAAAGTCACAGAATATAGTGGCTACTATAAACGGTAAAGATATTACCCGTGAAGACTTTTTGCAAAAAGTGGAAATAGCACAAAAGCAAGCTGGGCCTTCGGCAACCAGTACACAGGTTATGAACCGTGTTTGGGATCAAGAAGTACGTCAGGCCATTATGGAAACGCAATTTGAAAAATTGGGTATTACTGTTGAAAAAGATCAAATGCGCGATTTGCTTAAAACGGCTTTAGCAAGCAGTTCTGAGTTTTTAAATGCAGCAGGTTTGTTTGATGAAAACAAAATGAACGAATACATTGCCAATTTAAAGGAGACCTCTCCTGCGGGTTATGAAAGTTGGATCAACTATGAAAAATCTTTAGCTGCCAATGCGCTTCAGCAAAACTATTTTAGTATGGTTAAGGCTGGATTGACCGGTACTTTGGCAGAAGGCGAACTGGAACATAAATTGGAAGGCAATAAAGTAGACCTTCAATATGTGCAAGTGCCTTATTCTTCAATATCGGATAGTACCGTTCAGGTTTCTAAATCGGATATTAAAAAATACATTTCAGAAAATGAAAAGCAATATAAAGTAGATGCTTCCAGAGATGTAAGATATGTGGAATTTAAAGAAGCTGCTACGGTTGAAGACGAAAATGCCATTAAAGCAGAAGTCGCAGGTTTGTTGAATGATAAAGAAGAATACAACCAAGCACTTAAAACAAACGAAAACGTTATTGGTTTTAAAAACTCAACCAATAATGAAGCGTTTGTAAACTCACATTCTGATATTAAATTTGATGATCGTTTTGTGTTCAAATCTGGATTGCCAACAGAAGTTGCCGATGCTATTTTTAATTTGAATGTAGGCGATGTTTACGGTCCTTATAAAGACAATGGCTATTTTAAAATCAGCAAAGTGGTAGCTGTTACCCAGCAACCAGACTCCGTACAAGCCAGACATATTTTGATTCCATTTATTGGGTCACGTTCTGCAACCGAAGAAACCGTTATGCTAAAAGAAGATGCTAAAAAAGTGGCTGATAGCTTGGTGTCTGTCTTTAAATCAAATAAATCTAAGTTTGCCGACATCGCACAAGAACTTTCAGCAGATACGGGCAGTGCTGCAAAAGGAGGCGATTTAGGATACTTTACTTCTGGACGCATGGTGCCAGAATTCAATGATTTTACGTTCCAAGGAAAAACAGGCGATGTAGGTGTGGTAGAAACCGTTTTCGGATTTCATATTATAGACATTCAAGATCAAAAAAACATACAAAGAGCCATTAAAGTAGCTACTATTGCTAGAAAAATTGAACCTTCAGAAGCGACTGTTTCCAAAGTATTTAGAGACGCTTCAAATTTTGAGATCAATCTAGAGAAAAAAGATTTTGATGCATTGATCAAAGAAAATAATTACACAGCACGTCCAGTTAACGGCATTAAGGTGTTGGATGAAAACATTCCAGGTATTGGTAACCAAAGACCGATTGTAAGATGGGCTTTTGAAGACGATGCTAATGTGGGCGACGTAAAACGTTTTACAGTTTCAGGGGGTTATGCTATTGTACAATTGGTAGCCAAGCACGAGGCAGGTTTAATGTCTGTTGAAGATGCAAAGGCTACTGCTATTCCTGCGATTAGAAAAGAGAAAAAAGCAGAAATAATAAGAGATAGAGTGTCTGCTAAAAACCTTGATGACTTAGCTAAAGCTGAAAATACATCGGTACGATCTGCTGTTGCAGTCAATATGAAAAACCCAACACTTTCGGGCGCTGGTAGAGAACCATTAGTAGTAGGTGCTGCTTTTGCTTTGAAAGCAGGCGAAAAGTCTAAATTGATTGATGGTAATAATGGTGTTTACATGTTAAAAGTAACGAAGATAGAACCAGCTGTTAAATTGGATAATTACCAATCGTTTGCCAATAAAGTAGAAGCTCAAAAAGCAAGTGTAGTAAATTCTAAACTTTACAATGCTTTAAAAGATGCTGCCGAAATTGAAGATAACAGAGCAAAATCTCAGGTTCAATAGAACCATAATAATCATTAGTGTATTTGAAGCCTCGTTTTTTACGGGGCTTTTTTATTTTGTCATTCCGTAGTTTATGCTGAGCCTAGCCAAAGCAAAGGCAGGAATCCACTTGGATGAATTAGGATTTCAATTTGATTGAAAAAGAAAAAATACTAATCTACAAAACCATATCCTCATAAGGAATAACCGTATCCAATCCCTTATTTTTAAAATACGCAGTCGGATTGCTTTTTGAAGTCGCTAAAATAAAATCGCCGCCCCATGCCCCCAAACTTTTTATGCAACCATCAAAATCATTGAATAAAAGTGTTTTTACGGGGGTTTGCTTTGTGATTTTTGAAATGATATTTTCGTGGGAAGTCAGTAGTGTTTCAAAATCTTCTAAATTTTTACAGGAAATGATTTTAGAAGTGATGTCGTTGATTTCAGAAATTGCATAAGCGATATTGCCTTTATGGGCTTTATAATGCACAATGCCATCACGGCTGTTCTGCTTTTTATTCAGATACACAAAATAAAGTTGTGCTTTAAAAGGCGGATTGAAATCAATCGGATTTATTAGCGGCTTGCTTTGTGCCAATTGGTAAGTTATGGGCGTGTTGTTTTGTGCACAGGCAATGTCATAACCGCTGCCGCCAAAAGTCATCTCCAATAGTTTGAAAGCATCAATATTTGCCCATTGGGCGATGTTGTTTATTAATGTTGAAGAAGTGCCAAGCCCCCAATCTTTAGGGAAATCTAATTTGGTTGTGACTTTAAACCTTGTATCTGACTTTAAAAAATCAGGGTTTAATTGTTTAACAGCGTTCAATATTTGAATAAGTCGTTTTGAGGTAGCGTCATGCTGAACTTGTTTCAGCATCGCATCATGACTTAATTCAAACGTATCCTCAAACCAAACACGCCCCTCTTCATCCAAACTTTTCCAAACAAGTTTTTTTTCAGCAATGGGTTTAATATCCAATGATTGTCCAAATTTTGTAGGAACAGCTAAAGAAATCGCGCCGTCAAGTACTACGTATTCGCCGGTAATTAATAGTTTGCCGTTGCTGCAATAATTCTTAGATTTTGAGTTCAAAATTTCAGCTTTCAAGTTATAATTTTAATCTAAGTTTTGTTATTGGAATTCGAGACTTATATTTTTAGATTGTTTTTTCGTCAATCGTCATTCTTAAATCGTAAATCCTTCAAAGCTTCTACCACTACACTATGCGACACCGTCTGCGTTTTAAAGCGTTCTGTTAAAATCAGTTTTTCTTCATTTGTAGCTTCAAATTGATTTAAAATATTCATCAAATGCATTTTCATGTGGCCTTCTTGAATGCCTGTTGTGGTCAGTGAGCGCAAGGCTGCGAAATTTTGAGCCAAGCCAGCTACCGCAACAATTTGCATGAGTTCTTTGGCACTTGGATGATGGAGCAATTCCAAAGCCAATTTCACTAAAGGGTGCAAACCTGTAAGTCCGCCAACAGTACCCAAAGCCAATGGGATTTCCATCCAAAAGGTAAACATACCATTTTCTATTTTGGCATGCGATAAACTGCTGTATTTTCCATGTTTTGATGCGTAGGCATGTACACCAGCTTCCACCGCTCTAAAATCATTTCCGGTAGCCAAAACCACGGCATCAATGCCATTCATAATGCCTTTATTGTGTGTTACTGCACGGTAAGGTTCTACTTCCGCAATGCTTACAGCTTGCAAGAATTTAGCAACAAATGCTTCTGGAGTTATGTTTTTATCTTCATTCAAATCTTCAACCTTGCAACTTACCTCGGCACGTACCAAACAATCGGGGACGTAATTGGATAATATGCTCATCACGATTTCGATGTTTTTTTCCTCAGCAGAAAAACCATCAAAAAGCAGCGCTTCATCTTTAAAAGTTTTGGCAAACTGCTCTAAACACGAGTTGATGAAATTGGCACCCATCGCATCTAAAGTTTCAAAAGAAGCGTGGAGTTGGTAATAACCGTCAATGTCTTTTGTTTTATCGCGAAGCAGTATATCGATAATGCCACCGCCACGTTTTTCCATGTTTTTGGTAATGGGTTTGGCACTCTGGATAAGTTTGGGTTTTACGCTATTGAAAAAGACTTTCAATTTAGTAGCATCGCCATGGAACATAAAATGCACTTGACCGATTTTGGTTGTGGAAATCACTCGCGTTTTAAATCCGCCCCTATCCATCCAAAACTTGGCAGCTTTACTGGCAGCAGCCACTACCGAGCTTTCTTCAATCGCCATAGGGATGGTATAAATTTTTCCATTGATTAAAAAATTGGGGGCGACGCCAAGTGGTAAATAGTAATTGGAAATGGTATTCTCTATAAACTCATCATGTAGCTGTTGCAATTTGATATCGCTATTCCAATACTGTTTTAAAATGCGCTTGGCGTCTTCAGAATTTGAAAAATACGTATCGACAATCCAGTCAATTTTTTTGGATTTTGAAAGTTTGGAAAAGCCAGAAATGGAAGCGCACATGTAATTTTGTATTTAAAAAGGCTAATATACTACAACTTGTTTTGATATGGATTTAGAAGTTTTAATATTTAAAATATGTATATTTAGCTTTTAAAAAAACCGAAGCTTTTTGCATGGTTTCTAATAAGCTAGATATCAAACAATTAAACACCTGTTTTTGATGACCTACTTACAACGTGTCTTTTACACTTGCTTTTTTTTAACCACTATCTTATCGGCACAAACCAAAGAAATAACCCTTGATGCTATTTGGAATGGCACGTTTAGAACAGAAGGTATGGATGCTTTGCATCCCATGGCGAATGGTCAAGAATATGCTGTTTTGAATTTTGATAGGAAAAGCAAAAGCACGTCCATTGATATTTATGACTATAAAACTTTGGAAAAAGTGAAAACCTTGGTGAGTTCTACTAATCTTGATGCTATTCCATATTTTTCAGGTTATGCGTTTAGTGCAGATGAACAAAAAGTGATTTTGGTAACTAATGAAGAGAGTATTTATCGCCGTTCTACTTTAGGCAATTATTATGTGTATAATGTGAAAGATGACACGTTAACATTGATTTCCGAAGAAAAAATACAAGAACCTACCTTTTCTCCTGATGGCAATAAAGTGGCTTTTGCTCTACAAAACAATATTTATGTAAAAGATTTGAATACGAATGCTACCATACAAATCACTTTTGATGGCGAAAAAAATAAAATAATAAACGGGATTACCGATTGGGTTTATGAAGAAGAATTTGCTTTTGTGCGAGCGTTTGATTGGAATGCCGATAGTGATAAAATTGCATTCATTCGATTTGATGAAACCAAGGTGCCGGAATTTTCTATGAGTATTTTTGGTAAAGCACTTTACCCAACTATGGAAGTGTTTAAATATCCAAAAGCAGGAGAAGCCAATGCGTTGGTATCGCTTCATATTTATGATTTGGAAGGTGATAAAACCATAGAGGTTAAAGTTGATAAAACCTATAACGATTTTTATATTCCACGTATTGCATGGACCAATGATCCAGATGTTTTAAGTGCCCAATACATGAACAGACATCAAAATGCCTTGGATTTGTGGATGATAAACGCAAAAACTAATAGCTCTCGGATTGCTTTGGCAGAAACCGATAAAGCCTATATTGACATTACAGATAACCTCACTTTTTTAAAAGACAACAGTTTTATTTGGACGAGCGAAAAGGATGGGTACAATCATATTTATCATTATAATAACGATGGAACCCTTATCAATCAAGTGACCAAAGGGCCGTGGGAAGTAACCAATTATTACGGCTACGACGAAAAAAAGAATACTATTTTTTACCAATCGGTTGAAAATGGCTCCATTAATAGGGACCTCTATTTTATTAAATTAAACGGAAAAAATAAAACTAGACTTTCAAATAATACTGGAACCAATGATGCTGATTTTAGTGCCGATTTCTCATATTTTATAAATACTTTTTCTAGTGCAACAACACCTCCCACTTATACTTTAAACAGCGCATTTTCTGGAAAAGTTATAAAAGAAATTAAAGACAATCAGGCACTTGTTAATACGCTTTCAGATTATACACTTTCTGAAAAAGAGTTTAGTACCATCCGAATCAATGGCAACGATTTGAATATGTGGATGCTAAAACCAGTCAATTTTAATGCCTCAAAGCAATATCCCTTATTTATGACGCAATATTCTGGGCCGGGTTCGCAATCCGTGTCCAATAGTTGGAACAGTGCTAATGATTATTGGTATCAGTATTTAGCAGAACGTGGTTATATTGTAGCCTGTGTTGATGGCAGGGGAACGGGCTTTAATGGTGCGGATTTTAAAAAATCAACCTATTTGAATTTGGTAAAATATGAAACCGAAGACCAAATAGCAGCCGCTAAAAAACTAAGCGCATTGCCTTATGTAGATGCTGAAAGAATTGGTGTTTGGGGCTGGAGTTTTGGCGGGCACATGGCCACCAATTGCATATTGAAAGGAAATGATATTTTTAAAATGGCCATCGCCGTAGCACCAGTAACCAGTTGGCGGTTTTATGATACTATTTATACCGAGCGTTACATGCGCACGCCTCAAGAAAACCCTAAAGGCTATGATGAAAATTCCCCGTTTAATTATCCAGAATTATTGAAAGGCGATTATTTGCTGATTCATGGTTCTGGCGATGATAATGTACATTTGCAAAACACCATGCGCATGGTGGAAGCCTTGGTGCAAGCCGATAAACAGTTTGATTGGGGCATTTATCCAGATAAAAACCATGGTATTTATGGCGGAAACACCAGGCTGCATTTGTATAAAAAAATGACCAATTTCTTAAATGAAAAATTGGGAGATAGATTAGAAAAATAAACTAGAAAAGGCTTATGACAAAAT
>CAXBNH010000061.1:0-12234 GCA_963976905.1 uncultured Algibacter sp. | reverse complement strand
TACTTCTTCTTTGTTAAGTGTTTTGTTTTCGACAGCAAGATTTACTTTAACCAAATCTTGGTATACAATACGTCCGGCACCAAGGTTCATGTGGCCTACTTCGCTATTTCCCATTTGGCCTTCGGGTAAACCCACGTGAAGTCCATCTGTGCGAAGGCTGGCGTTTGGGTATTTTGTATAAAGAGAATCTATAAAAGGGGTGTTTGCATTATCGATTGCTGATACTTTTGGGTCTGGAGAAGTTCCCCAGCCATCAAGAATCATAAGGATGGCTTTTTTGTTCATTTTGTATTGATTTTAATAGATGTCAAAGATAAAGAAGTTTGCCAATAAAGCCTCTAAAAAGAACTTTAAAAAGGTTATTGTGACTGTTTTTGGTTGATTATATTGTAAAAAAGTCGTTTTAGATGTATTTGTGAAAAACAGGAAAAGTGATATTCTTTTTCGTTTTGTGTAACAAAATAAAATTGATGACGTCAATTAAGTATATCAAAAAAAATCATTCATCAATTAAATCATTCATCATGAAAAAAACAATCATTATTTCGACCATGACATTATGTTTATCTTTTGTAGCAATAAATGCCAAAAATTCAAACCATTTTACTAATGATTTTATCGAAAAAGTTACCTTCAATGTAAATCCTTTTTGTGTTTCAATTGCTAAAGGTGATATTGAAACTGTGAAAAAACTCATTGAGTTAGGCACAGATATGAATCAAAAATCCAATGGAATGACGCCTATTATGTACGCTGCAAAATTTAATAGAACAGACATTTTAAAACTTTTGATTTCTAAAGGGGCTAAATTAAAATTGAAATCAGATAAAGGAAAAACAGCATTAGATTATGCTAAGTTGCACAAAGCTACAGATGCGGAAGCTATCTTGGAAGAAGCGTTGCATAAAGATTAATTGTTTTCTGCAATTTTTTTGAGTTGGCCACTTTTTTAAAGCCTCATTTAATGAGGCTTTAAATTGTTTTCTTATATTTTTCAATAGACTCTTGAATTTTTTCAATTGAAATTCATCTTTGTATGTCGTGTTTTCTGCCAAGATAATGCTGTAATAGATACAAAATTTCATATTGAAGTCACGATTTTTTTAGTTATAATTTTTTGTACATAACGTAGTGTGTTCCTACTGATTCAATGTTAAAAGGTTGCCCAATAATTTGGTAATTACATTTTTTATAAAAGTTGATGGCGGTTTCTCTAGCATAGTCTGTGTTTTTTTTAATTCTGATTCGGCATGCTCTAAAATCAGTTTCCCCAAGCCTTTTCCTTGAAACGCTTTTAAAATGGCCATACCGCGAAGTTGGTATTGGCCACTTTCCAAAATCAAATCATTTTTGTTTTTTAAAAAAGAGGCAACACCAACCAGTTTTTCGTTGGAAAACAAGCCTAAATGTATCGTGGTTTTTAAATCATCGTTAGCAAATATGCAGGATTCAATGGGTTTGCCTTCTCGCAAAACAGGCTGTCTTACTTTATAGGTGTCTTGTGCGGCTATTTGTTTGATGGTATGGTTCAAAATGGTGCAATTATATGATGATTCAAATGTAAAGAAATATTTTTTCGTTGAAAATTGGATATAGAAAACAATCATACAACCCAGTACTTTTATATTTTTGTTTTTTCTGTATTAGTCTGTGAAATCTGCGGAATATTTTATTTGAGCAGCTTTTTTTTCACTGATTCTGCTGATGTTTGCTGTTTTTTTAAATTTGTTCAAATGCTTCGTAAGCCACTTAAATTATAATCTATGCCATTTGTTTTCAAAATTATAGACAAAAAGGATATTCATACCGTGATTCCATTGATAAAAAAATTAAATCGGGATAAATTTTCTGAAGAAACATTAAAAGTCCGTTTCTCTGAAATGGTTTTACAAAATTATGAGTGTGCCGGTATTTATGATGGCGATGTGTTGATTGGCGTGTCGGGTTTATGGTTTTGCACAAGGCATTATGCGGGTAGGAGCATGGAAGTGGATCATGTGTATATTGAAGAAACTTACAGAAACAAGGGACTTGGACAGCAATTTTTTCAATGGCTATATAATTATGCTCTGGAAAAAGGCTGTGAAGTAGCTGAATTGAACACCTATGTTGGCAATGCGCCATCGCATAAATTCTATTATAATGAAGGCTTTGAAATTTTAGGTTTTCATTTTTTAAAGAAGCTGTAAATTTTTCTTGCGAATTTGTAAATAGTGTTTATATTTGCATCGGAAATAAGCGGGAGTAGCTCAGTTGGTAGAGCGTCAGCCTTCCAAGCTGAATGTCGCCAGTTCGAACCTGGTCTCCCGCTCAAAAAGCTTCATAGAAATATGGAGCTTTTTTTTGTTATCTATTAAAAGATTAAAACCATCTAAATTTTAGTTATGGTTTATGGATTCCTGCCATCGCAGGAATGACAAATATTTATTTTAAAGTATTGAGTTCTGTTCCTGTTGCAAGTTCGTAAGGTGCTTTGTTGTACTCAAAAATACGGGAGGATAATTGTCCTTTTAATTTTATAGATTCACCGTTTACTTCAAGCCAGCTGCCTTCCCGTAAACCTACAACGGGTTGCGTGTTGAATTTGTGGAACTCTTTAATGCGGGTTTCCCTAGTCTCTCCCATGTGCTTATTTGCGGTATCTGAGTCTAAATAATGCGGATTGATGTTGAAAGGTACCAACCCAATGGCATTTAGGTTTTTAGGGTGTACAATGGGCATGTCGTTGGTGGTTTTTATGGAAAGCCCAGAAATATTGCTGCCAGCACTGGTGCCCAGATACGGCGTGCCATGAGCAACCGCTTCTTTTAAAACTTTGATTAAATCACGTTTTTGGAGTTCCTGCAATAAAACAAATGTGTTGCCACCGCCCACAAAAATAGCTTGGGCGTTTTTTATGGCAGTTTCTGGATTTTCAAATGTGTGAATGCCTATGGTTTTTTTTCCGATTTTAGAAAATCCTTTGGCGGCAATTTCTGTGTAATCATCGTATGAAATGCCACTTGGCCTAGCATAGGGGATGAATAAAATGTTGTCAATAGCTTTAAAGAACAATTCTAAATCTTTGTGGAGATATTCCAAATAACCGCTGCCATGCAAGGTTGAGGTACTGGCAATAATAATGTGTTTCATTTATAAAAAACTTTTGAAGTAAAGATAAGTAAATGGGGTTTTCAATAAAAATCCATTTAAACTTTGTGCTATGTTTGGTTAAAGTAGTATCTTAAAGTAAAATTTTTAATATGAAAAAATTTGTACTGTTTTTTGTGTTGTTGATTAGTTTTTATGGAGTGGGCCAAAATTCCAAGCGTATCGAAATCAAAGGAAAGGTCATTGTTGAAAAAAGTGATGTTGAAGGGATTCCTATTATAAATAAAACTTCAAATGCCATGGTGTTTACAGATGCGTTGGGCAATTTTGTTTTGAACGTGAAGTTGAACGATTCTATAGAGGTAAAAGCCTTGCAATATCAAAATATCAGTTTTAAGGTGAATCAAGCCGTTATGAGGTCGGGCATCATGAAAATCTATTTGATAGAGGAGATTTATAAACTTGAAGAAGTCGTGGTTTCTAGCAATAAACTCACAGGAAATTTATCCCAAGACATAAAATCCACAAGTGATTTTCAGCATAAACTGGGAGCCTTTTACTTTGGCATCCCGAATAGTAAGTACGAAACTATGGATAGCAATATGGCAAAGCGGAATAGCGTGGCTTTAGATGGCAGCCATAACGTTGCCATGAATCCTGAGCGGCTTATGATGATCAATGGATTGGATATTGTGAATGTGGTAGATTTGGTATTGTTGCCACTTTTTAGGTCTGGAGCAAAAAACGATACTACTTCAAAAATACCGAAAGTACCCGCCGAGTCTATAAAATATTATTTTGGGTCTGAATTTTTAGTGGATAACTTTAATATTCCAGAACATCGGGTTGAAGAATTCGTGAGATTTGTTGGGGAAGATGATTTTGATTATATGTTGTTGAATTACGGTAATGAAATGGAATTTTTGGAATTTCTAGATTTAAAGAGTAGGCAGTTTTTGAATAATAAGGATTAGTTTAAGATAGATTTTTTAATGTAATAATTTGAAATTCAAATTTTAACAAAAAATTAGTTTTCTTTCGGCAGGCATTTAAGATTCTAACGCCGAAATTGGTTTGCTGTAATTTAATGTCTTTTGATTCGGTTGAAACTATTCTTATTTCTTTTGTGTTTATGTTGTTTCCGCATTGCTTTTTCGCAATCTGAAGACATAAAAGGCAGGGTAAAAAGTACTTTGGATGCTGAAAACATTCACGTTATTAACAAAACGTCTCAAACGTTCACAATTACAGATAAAACAGGAGCATTTACAATTCAAGCAAAGCTAAATGACACACTTTTGTTTTCATCCATTCAACATCAACTAAAAACCCTAGTTGTAAACAAAGAAGTTATAGCGTTTAAAACACTGTTTATAACACTTGAAGCGCAAATTAACGAGCTGGATGAAGTGGTTGTTGGCAAAGTGCTTACAGGGAATTTGCTTTTGGATATTGGAAACGCTGAAACCGATACACCCATAAATTTTTATGACGTTGGGATTCCTGGTTATAAAGGAAAAATTGCAACACAAAGTGAAAGGCGTTTTGATCAAGCAAATGGCGATGGATTAAACTATAAAACGCTTATTCTACAGGTGTTAACTGCCAATGTAGCAATAGATCCTATTGTAAATGGTATTTCAGGGCGGACTAAAATGTTAAGGTCACATGTTGTAATTGAAAATAATGCTAATCTTTTACGGCAAATACGAGTGAAATTTGCAGAAGATTTTTTTAAAGTAAACCCACTTGATGAAACTTTGCAAATGGATTTTTTCTATTTCTGTGAAGAAGACAAAAATTTTAGTAACCGTTGCAAAGGAAAAGGTGATGTTGAAATATGGGCATTTTTAAAGGAAAAATATGTAGCATACAAGAAAAATCTGTCTATAAACGAATAATAATGCTTTGGAATGTTTTTTGATTTTATTGAAATAAGTATTTTAGCAACTCATTACATCTACAATTCATTATATGAAGCCTCTAAAGTTTCTATTTCTGTTCATTTTGCCCCTTTTTGCATTTACTGCTTTACACAAATATTACATAAGTGTTACTGAAATTGATTATGTGAAAGAAAAAAAATCAGTTCAGATAACCACTAGGATTTTTGCGGATGATTTTGAGAAATTGTTAAGAACGCGTTATGATAAAAACATCATGCTTGATGATGCCAATGAAACGCGAAGCACAGAACTTTATATAGAAAAGTATTTAAAAGAAAAGATCACTATCAAAATAAATGGAAAAGAAACAAGTTTTGATTTTATAGGAAAAGAGTATGATGTGGATATCGTGATCTGTTATTTGGAAATACCTCATGTGAGTTCCATTGCTTCATTTGAAATATCAAATACCGTTTTGTTCGATTTGTTTGAAGAACAGCAAAACATCGTTAAAACTAAAATAAATTCCAAACAAAAAAGCTACATGCTTATCCCTCAAGAAGATAAGGTTCAGTTAGAATTTGATTCAAAATAAAAACTGTAACAATTTTTATTTTATAACGTTCATAGAGAAAACAAATGAAAAATTATCGCGAAAATCCACTATTAAACAAACATAATTCAAAACCAATAATGAAAAAGCTATCGCATTACACACTGTTACTGCTATTTGTTTCGGTCAGTTCTTTTTCCCAAGAAAAGGCAGAACGCAAGCCAGGGCATGTAAACACGAATAAGTTCAAACAATTATATGATGAATTTGCAACCCCAAACAGTTATAGAACAGCTTCGGGAGCACCCGGGTCAGCTTATTATCAGCAGCAGGCAGATTATAAAATGGATATTGTTCTAGATGATGAAAAGGTAAAGTTGTCGGGGCATGAGACCATAACCTATTCCAACAATTCGCCAGATGCCTTGAAATACCTTTGGGTACAACTAGATCAGAACATGCGGGCCAAAGACTCAAAAACCCCTTTGATAGAAAGTGAAGCGATTTCTCCAGTAAATCTTCCAGATAAATTTGTTACAAGTTATATGGAAGACCCTTTTGATGGCGGATTCAATATAGAGGAAGTTAAAGATACTAGTGGAAAACCTTTGCCGCATACCATTAATAGAACGATGATGCGTGTGGAGCTGCCCAAGGTTTTAAAGTCGGGAGAAACTTTTTCCTTTTCCATAAAATGGTGGTACAATATCAATGATCATGTGGTAAACAGAGGGCGTTCGGGATATGAGTTTTTTCCAGAAGATGGAAACAGGGCTTATGTTATAGCTCAGTTTTATCCGAGAATGGCTGTTTATAATGATGTAGAAGGCTGGCAAAACTCACAGTTTTGGGGCAAAGATGAGTTTGCGTTGCCGTTCGGGAATTTTGAAGTGAACATTACCGTACCAGCAGATCATATTTTAGATGGTACCGGTAAGTTGACCAACAGAAAAGACGTGTTTTCAAAAACCATGATGGATCGGTATGATGCTGCAAAAAAATCGTATGACAAACCGGTTTTGATAGTGACACAAGCCGAAGCTGAAGCAGCAGAAAAAACACATTCTACGGCAACTAAAACATGGAAATTATATGCCGAAAACGTGCGCGATTTTGGTTTCGCAACGTCAAGAAAATTTATCTGGGATATGATGGCTGTTAAAATTGGCGATAAAGATGTAATGGCGGTTTCTTTATATCCAAAAGAAGGCAATCCGCTGTGGGAAGATTGGTCTACCAAAACAGTTGCCAGTACTTTAAAAAGTTATTCAAGAATGACTTTTGATTATCCCTACCATAAGGCCATTTCGGTACACGCCAAAAACCAAGGCATGGAATACCCAATGATTTGCTGGAACTACGGGCGTCCTGAAAAAGACGGCACATACAGCGATCGTGTAAAATATGGTATGATGGGCGTTATTATCCACGAAGTTGGGCATAACTTTTTTCCTATGATCGTAAATAGTGATGAACGTCAATGGACTTGGATGGACGAAGGTTTGAACACGTTTTTGCAATATGTTGCAGAACAGGATTTTGGCAAATGGCACCCAAGTGCATTGTCACCAGAGCATAAAACATTCCCTTCCAGACGTGGCCTGGCATCTCTAATTGTGCCTTACATGGGTGGCGATCAAGATTATATTTCACCCATTATGAGCAAGGGTTTAAACGTCTATCAATTTGGCAACAACGCTTACGGTAAACCAGCTACCGCCTTGAATATTTTAAGGGAAACCATTATGGGGCATGATTTGTTTGATTATGCGTTTAAAGAATACGCAAACCGATGGATGTTTAAGCACCCAACCCCCGAAGACTTTTTCAGGACCATGGAAGATGCCTCTGCGGTAGATTTAGATTGGTACTGGAGAGGTTGGTTTTATACCACAGATTGGGTAGATATAGGCATTAAAGATGTGAAAAAATATTATGTATCCTCAGAACCAAACCAATATATTAAAGATTATGTAAAAGAAAAGGGCATATCTATGGATGAATTGGTGCCTTTGGTTTATATGGTTGAAGAAGGTAGTGAAGAGTTTATAGATAAGATGAAAGCAGGTAACGCTATGGAAAACTCAAAACCACTAAAAGCGTATATTATGGATAATTTCTCGGCAGAAGAGCGCACTAAAATAAAAACGCCCAATTATTTTTATACCATCACTTTTGAAAAACCAGGCGGGTTGGTCATGCCTATTATTGTGGAATATACTTATGCAGATGGCACGACCAAAACAGAAACTTATCCAGCTGAAATATGGAGATATAATGATAATGAAGTCAGTAAGGCTATTGCGTCAGACAAAGAAATCGTCTCCATAACCATAGACCCTAATTTGGAAACCGCAGATGTAGATACGTCCAATAATTCTTGGCCAAAGAAAGATGAAGAAAGCGCTTTCGATAAATTTAAGGATAAAGTAAAAGGTTGAGAGTTTTAAAATGAGGGGCTTCTAAAAAGTGAATAAACCGCTAAGGACTGGATGTTTATAGTTTTAAAATAAATGTTTGTCATTCCTGCAAAGGCAGGAATCCAATTTTAGTTTTAGTCTATGGGTTCCTGCTTTAGTAGGAATGACAAGTTTGATAAAAAAGCTTATAGAAACTAAAAGTAACTGCAATGAAATTACAGGGTTTTAAACTTTAACTTGAGAACAAAAAGTAAAAATATTTTTTAAATAAAATCAATAAAACCAAAACGATGACAAAATTACAATTAAAATTATTTGTATTGCTAGCTGTGCTTGTTGTGAACCTGCAAGCGCAATCAAACAATGATGGGTGGATTACATTATTTAATGGGTCTAATTTAAATAATTGGAAACAGCTAGGGGGAAAGGCAGACTACAAGGTTGAAAATGGAGAAATCATAGGGACGACCAAAATGAATACCCCAAATAGTTTTTTAACCACCGAAAAAAATTACGAAAATTTTATTTTAGAATTTGAAGTGATGGTAGATCCCGAAATAAATTCAGGCGTACAGTTCAGGTCAAACAGTTTAAGTGATTATCAAAAAGGTAGGGTACACGGTTATCAATTTGAACTAGACCCAAGCGACCGTGCGTTTAGTGGAGGTATTTATGACGAAGGCAGGCGTGGCTGGATGTATCCGTTGTCCCTTAATGAAAAAGGAAGAAAGGCTTTTAACAATGGGGTGTGGAACAGTTGCCGGGTGGAAGCCATTGGCAATTCCATCAAGACATGGGTCAATGGTGTGCAGTGCGCCAATTTGGTGGATGATCTTACCGCTTCTGGATTCATAGCCTTGCAGGTGCATAGTATTGGTGGTAACAAGCAAGAAGTCGGTAAAGAAATAAAATGGCGTAATATCAGGATCAAAATCCAAGATTTGGAAGATGCACAATGGCCCCAAGACCCAGAAGTTTCAGAAATGAGTTATTTGGTCAATACATTAACACCGCATGAAAAAAGGAATGGCTGGCGTTTGCTGTGGGACGGCAAAACAACCGAAGGCTGGCGAGGTGTAAAACTAGACCATTTCCCTAAATCAGGATGGGACATGAAAGATGGTGTTTTAACCGTTTTGGCTACCGATGGTGGTGAGTCCACAGGACCTGGGGATATTGTGACCAAAGCTGTTTTTGGGAGTTTTGAAATTGAATTGGAATTTAAAATTACCGAAGGAGCCAATAGTGGACTCAAATATTTTGTAGACCCAAAACTCAATAAAGGCGAAGGCTCTGCCATAGGTTGTGAATTCCAGATTTTAGACGATAAAAAACACCCCGATGCAAAAAAAGGCGTGAATGGAAACCGTACCATTGGTTCTTTGTACGATTTAATTACTGCAGAAAACCTTTCGGTACCAGGTAGAGGTAAGCAGTTTAAAGGGCCAGGCGTTTGGAGCAAAGCAAGGGTTGTTGTAAACGGCGATAAAGTAGAACATTGGTTGAACAATGAAAAAGTGATTGAGTACGATAGGCACTCGCAAATGTTCAGGGCCTTGGTTGCCTATAGCAAATATAAAGATTGGAATAATTTTGGAGAATGGCCAACAGGGCATATTTTATTGCAAGACCACGGCAACACCGTTAGTTTTAGAAGTATAAAAATCAGGGAATTTAATTGATTTTTTAAGATTTAAAAATATTAAATATTGATAAATAAATAGGGTAACTGCTACAAACAGTTGCCCTTTATTATTTTAAAGTTTTCTGTAAGAAAAATTGATTATATTTACAGGATAACGGTAACATAAAACTTATGATATCCCGGTTTATTCGAGGGATATCGGTAATAAAGGTTACTATAAGACACGTTGTAAAACATTAAAAAAAAACCGAGAGCGGGATTAGATTCAGTCGAATTAATGTTTTATGTTGAGGACAAATTTGGAATAAGGATTCCAGATGCAGAATGTGAAAAAAATTATACTGTTCAAGATTTTGCTGATTCAGTTTTTAAAAAGATTTCTATCAATCCAACCGAAAAATGTTTGACCCAAATCATTTTCTACCGAATTAGAAAAGCGTTTCAAACTTTGAATTTATCAAAAGAGCAAATAAAACCTGAATTCCAAATAACGGAATTGCTTACTCAAGCAGAATTAAAACAAATTGGAACCGGATAGAAAATGAACTTGGATTAAAACTACCCGAGTTAGTTGCGCTAGACTTCAATCAAAATTTGGATCTCACGTTAAGATTTTGGGATTTCGGACTTTTAAGCGAACTCAACCTGTGACAAAAGGAACAATAAGACAATTAATCGATTGGATAATATCTCTGAATTTTGACAAAACTATTGACATTAATTAAAAAAATCACGAACAAATATGAGGTTGAGCGAATTATTTCTGGAATTATAAGTGATAGAATGGGAATCCCAATCAACGAGATAGAATTAAAACACTCAATTACAAACGATTTAGGAATTGACTGAAAAGAAAAAACGTTTTACAAAACAGTGTATAAGCTATGGCTTGTCCTCGCCTACTTGGAAAATCCTTCGGGTTTTCCAAAGCCAGTTTTCATTTGGAGAGGTTCGTGCTAAAATACGCCACAGGTCATATACATACACGTTGTAGGTAATTATGACCAACCTTTTAGAATGAATGATTATTTAATACTTACTTTAATGTTTTTAGTGTATTTCTCACCTGTTTTTTATCAATTATATCTTGCGGTAAAAGAAAATAAAGGAGGAAATAAGTTACCATTACAGAAGTTTAAAAAGTTTTTAAAATATAGCTTTTACATTATAATTCCAGTTATTATCGTTTTTGGAATTTTAAGCCATACTAATTTGCACGTTACGAGCCATATTTCAGGACTAGACATACCGAAAACTGACGAAACGAAGGATATTTTTCGTAAATTTGCTTATAAAGATTTTAAAATGGACATTCAAACAACAAAACTGGAATTACTTAAAACTATTTTGGAAAATGAAAATTCCGAGTTTATCCAACGTGTCGCTGATTTCGTAAAAAAAGAAAAAACCGACTTTTGGAATGAATTAAGCTTGTCCGAACAAAAAGAAATAAAAAAAGGAATTGAAGATTTAGATAACGGAAAAAGAGTTTCTTATGAATCCTTTTTAAAGAAAATTTCGTAGTGAATGAAAGTATTCTTATCTGAACTTGCCGAATCAAAATTTTTAAAACTTTCGGAATACTTACTAGAAAATTGGAGTTTAAGAATTAGAGATAAATTCATTTCAAAACTGACTGAAAAAATTAAGCAAATATCTATTCAACCAGATAGTTGCCCTAAATCATTGGAATTTGAAAATCTTTACAAATGTGTTGTAACCTAACAAACGACATTCTATTACAGAATTAACACGGATAAAAAGGAAATCGAGATAATTACGATTTTTGACACTAGACAAAATCCTGATAAATTAAAAAAGGATATTAATTAAAAAAGTACGAAAGCCCAACATGCGTATATAACAAATAAAAACCTTAAAAATGTAAAGTCATATAATTCTTAATCGAGTTTCCTTGTTAGTAATAACCAAAACAAAAGGGTCGCTTATAAAAACAGCGACCCTTTTGTTTGTTTTTTAAAGCTTGATTCTTAAAAATCAAACCCTAGCGAAAATTGCCAAACCCTATTTTTAGGGCTGCCTTCGTCGTAAACGCTGCCTAGGCCCAAATGGTATCTCACGCCTAACGATACACCAGAATCGGTTTTAAAACCGCCACCAAAATTTACGCCCCAATCAAAATCTTGTGGTTCAAATTCTTGTGAGGTGTCAAAGAGTCCAAAATTACTATCAAATGCTTCTTTGTGTGAAATGGCCAATCCTACTTGTGGCCCTGTTTCCAAAAAGAAATTTTCAGTAGGATATAGTTTTAATAATAATGGCAAGTTGATGTAATCTAGTTTTTGTGTGAAGGTGCCGCCATTATCTTCTAGTTTATAACCTTGTTGCGAGTATAAAAGCTCTACCTGTAAAGCTACGTTTTCAGCTACAAATGATTCGCCATAAAACCCTATATGAAACCCATGGCGTTGCCCGGTTTCTGTATTGCCATCAAAGCTTACGGCTGCTAAATTATAACCGCCTTTTATTCCTGCGTTGGATTTCTGTGCTTGCGCCTGCGTTGTAAATACAATAATAAATACGAATAATGTTTTTAGTATAGTTTTCATTGTGATAAGTTTTAAATTGATCAAAAAGAATTCCTCGACGCTCTGTGTCGGGGTTTCCGTTGAAATTGTC
>CAXBNH010000060.1:0-12298 GCA_963976905.1 uncultured Algibacter sp. | reverse complement strand
TCTCCACAACTTGTTTTAAATGGCTTCTATCCAAATGCACATAAATTTCAGTAGTTGTGATGCTTTCATGGCCAAGCATGAGTTGAATGGATCGTAAATCGGCGTTGTTTTTCAATAGGTGCGTGGCAAATGAATGCCGAAACGTGTGTGGGGAAATACTTTTTTTTAGCCCAATTTTTTCAGCCAATTGTTTGATGATGGTAAATACCATGGCTCTAGTAAGTTGCTTGCCGCGTCGGTTTAAAAATAAAGTGTCTTCATGTCCCGCTTGAACGGAAACATGTGTTCTAATTTCATTTTTGTAAATATTAATATATTTTTTGGTAGCTTCCACGATGGGAACAAAGCGTTGCTTGTCGCCTTTGCCTGTTACTTTTATAAAACCTTCTTCAAAAAACAAATCAGATATCTTTAGATTTATCAATTCGCTAACCCGTAAACCACAGCCATATAAAGTTTCCAGCATGGCCCTGTTGCGTTCGCCTTCGGGTTTGCTCAAATCAATGGCATTTATAATTTGGTCAATTTCTTCTTCGGCTAAAGTATCTGGTAATTTCCTCCCAGTTTTTGGCGATTCTATAAGTTCTAGAGGGTTGTCTGGTCTGTAATCTTCAAAAACCAGATAATTGAAAAAACTTCTAAGTCCTGAAATAATACGCGATTGCGACCTGGCATTAATGCTTTTTGCCACATCGTATATAAATTGTTGTACCGTTTCAGAAGTTATTAAAATTGGGGAGTCGTTTATGTTGTGTGCTTTCAAGTACAAAATGAACTTTTTTACATCCAGTGCGTAATTATCAATCGAGTTTTTTGACAAACCACGTTCAATTTTTAAATACAACTGAAAATCTTTTAATGCGTTTTGCCATTTCATGGACGTAAAAGTACATAAATAAGAAGATTAAAAGGATGGTTTCGTACGTAATCCTACGTATTTTTATATAAAAATGTTGATAACTTATGGTTTAATAAACTAGTTTTTAGTTGTTTATGTTTTTGTGTTTATTAAAATGTTAATTAAATTAATTTAAATACTTAATTTTCAATAAAAAAGTGTTTAATTTGTGTGTAAACCAATTAAAACCATTTTAATTATGAAAAAATTATCGAACCTATCCCTTTTAAGGATATAAAATGGATGTAAGCATCAGTATATCAATTATTTAATTGAAAATTCATTGTATTTATTCTTTATCACTATATTACATTGATTACCAATAACTTAATAGATAAAATTATCCGTTATAGGGATAGGTTCGAAAATTATTATTAAGTGCTGCTATTGCAGTATTCACAATGAGCAGTATGAGTGCTCAAGAATTTAAATTAGGAGTAGATTTGGGATTACCCATGGGTGATATTAAAGATGGCTCTAGTTTGAACATTGGAGTTGGAGCAAATTATCTATGGGAAGTGTCAGAAGAATTCAAAGCAGGTTTATCAGCAGGGTATTCTACTTTTTTAGGAAAGGATGGTGCTGATGCATTAGGCTTTTTGCCTATCGCTGCTGCTGGACGTTTTAATGTTTCAGAAGAGTTTGCTATTGGTGCAGATTTAGGTTATGCCATAGGTATTAATCCTTCAGGTCTTGATAGCGGGTTTTACTATGCTCCAAGAGTACAGTATGGTGTTAGTGAATCTTTAGATATTGTTTTAGCTTACAAAGGAATAAGTATTAATGGATTTACAATTAGTTCTTTGAACATAGGTATTGAATTTGGATTATAAAAAACTAATATAATTTTTAAAAGAGGGGCTTTAAGCCCCTCTTTTTTTTGTAAAAACCATACATCGAAATGCGTAAGAAAAAAAATCAAAATTCATTGTTTTTTCTTGTTTCATAAAAATCTTCATACTATGTTTGCGCTTTTATTGACAATAAATTAAACCAAATCTTTATTATGAAAAAATTATTATTATGTGCTGCAATTGCAGCTTTCGGATTAACGAGTGTAAATGCTCAAGATGAGAACAACGGCGGACAAACCGCAAAGGGAAAATGGTTAATAGAAGCTAATACAGGTTTTTCTGGTGGTGCAGGTGAGGTGGGCTTTTTACAACACTCTGCTAATACCGGTTTTGGGTTAATGTCTATTGATGGAATGACTATTTGGTCGGTAGGAACAGAAGGAGGCTATTTTGTAATGGATGATTTGGCTATTAAAGCAGGTTTAGGTTATACTGATTATGACGGAGAATCTCTTTTCTCATACAAAATAGGTGCTAAATACTATATTATTAGTCAAATACCCGTACAAATTGATGTCAACGGAGCAAGTAGTGACGTGTTCAGTGATAATCCATTATGGCTAGGGTTGCAAGGAGGTTACGCTTTCTTTTTAGGTAAAAATGTAAGTATTGAACCTGGTTTAAGGTATAGCTTATCTTTAAATGAAGATGTTACCGATGAAGGTATTTTTGAAGCACGCATAGGCTTTGCATTACATTTCTAATTAAATAGAAACTAAAATATTTTAAAACCGAAGTTGATAGCTTCGGTTTTTTTATGCCTTTTTTTTAATACTTTTGAATTATGAAAAAAATCATCATCATCAACGGTCCCAACTTAAATTTGTTGGGTAAAAGAGAGCCTGCTATTTACGGGAGTTTAACGTTCACGGAGTTTTTAGAAACCATAAAAGACAAATATATTAATGTGGATATTGATTATTACCAATCTAATGTGGAAGGCGAACTTATCAATAAAATGCACGAAGTAGGTTTCAGTTATGATGGCATTATCTTAAATGCGGGTGCTTATACTCATACGTCCATTGGTATTGGAGATGCGGTAAAAGGCATAAAAACCCCCGTGGTGGAAGTGCATATTTCAAACACATTTGGCAGGGAAGCATTTAGGCACCAATCTTATATTTCTCCTAATGCTAAAGGTGTTATTTTAGGTTTTGGCTTGCAGAGTTATGAGTTGGCCATTCAGAGTTTTTAAGCCCCAACTAACCTCCCCAAAAGGGAAAAAAATCTTACTCGGATAAAGAAATAGATGTTTGTCATTCCTGCGAAGGCAGGAATGACAAGTTTAACGAAAAAAATTATAGAAAATAAATTAACAGCAATAGCCTCGAACCCGTCCGTTGGTAAAGGGTTTTAATCTTTAACTAGATAATAAAAATGCAATTCCTAAAATTTTTTAAGAATCGCATTTTCTTGTGCTTTAATAAAAGCCCCTCCCTTTTGGAGAGTCCCGATGGCTATTTGGAATTCGAGACTTTTTTAACATGCTTTTAAATGATTTTTATGATATGATTGGGTAAATCTTCGGGATTGAAACATAAATTTGTAATATAATTCTAATCATTTCTGAATGATGAAAATACTATTCATTTCTGCTTTATTGGTTTCTAATTTAATACTGTCTCAAGAAAAGAGCATTGAAATGGATTCATTTAATATTACAGACGACATAAACATTTTAGATGAACCAAGATTTTATAGAAATTATTTCTCGGAATATAACTTGAATAAAAATTGGTTTTTTAGAATGGAAATGCAGGAAAGAAGTAATGATAATTATCTTATTAATTATACCAATATAGAATTACCTTTATTGATTAAATATAAAATAGGGAATAAACATAGTATTTTTTTTGGGCCGAATGTAAACGTTTTGAAAATAGATGGAGGTATAGGTAGTGTTTCTTTGTTTTCAACGTTCGGTTATCAATATAATATCACAGAAGATTTTTCTGTTGATGCCAGAGTCGATTATAATTTAATGAATAAACCAACAATAAATATTATGAACCCTACAAATACCACAAATAGTGCGGGTGATTTTGTTATTTATAGAGTAGGAGCGAAGCTTAAATTTTGAGTATAAAAAAGTTCCAGAATTTCCGGAACTTTTTTATATCTAACAATCTAATTGTCTTAAAATCTGAGCAGTCTACAAATGAATCACTTCATCATAAGCTGCGGCAACTGCTTCCATGACAGCTTCACTCATCGTTGGATGTGGATGTACGGCTTTTAAAACCTCATGGCCAGTAGTTTCCAGTTTTCTACCTAAAACAGCTTCTGCTATCATATCGGTTACGCCAGCACCAATCATGTGGCAACCTAACCATTCGCCATATTTAGCATCAAAAATAACTTTTACAAAGCCTTCTTTATTTCCGCCAGCACTTGCTTTACCTGATGCAGAAAATGGGAATTTACCAACTTTTATATCCAAGCCTTTTTCTTTGGCCTGTTTTTCAGTTAAACCAACACTTGCAATTTCAGGAGAGCAGTAGGTGCAGCCTGGAATGTTTCCATAATCCAAAGCATCTACATGAAGTCCCGCCAGTTTTTCAACACACAAAATACCTTCCGCAGAAGCTACGTGTGCCAAGGCTTGCCCTGGTGTTACATCGCCAATAGCATAATAGCCAGGTAAATTGGTTTGGTAGTGTTTATCAACTAAAATTTTATCCCTATCAACCACAATACCTACATCTTCCAAACCTATGTTTTCAATATTGGTCTTAATACCCACAGCAGATAAAATAATATCGGCTTCAAGAACTTCTTCGTCTTTGCTGGTTTTTACCGTGGCTTTTACACCGCTACCTGTTGTATCGACTTTAGTGACTTCAGCAGAAGTCATGATTTTTATACCAGATTTTGTAAAAGAACGTTCTAATTGTTTAGATACATCTTCATCTTCTACAGGCACTACATTCGGTAAAAATTCTACAATAGTCACTTCCGTTCCCATAGAATTATAAAAATAGGCGAACTCCACACCTATGGCGCCAGACCCTACCACAATCATTTTTTTAGGCTGTTCTTTTAGGCTCATGGCTTCTCTGTAACCAATCACTTTTTTGCCATCTTGCGGCAAACTCGGCAATTCACGAGAGCGTGCGCCTGTTGCTATAATAATGTTGTCAGCGCTATATTCCGTACCATCAACTTCTACTTTTTTGCCAGGTTTCAATTTTCCAAAACCTTCAATAACGTCAATTTTATTTTTTTTCATTAAAAACTGAACGCCTTTGCTCATTCCATCGGCAACACCACGGCTACGTTTTACAACAGCATCAAAATCTTTATCATAATCTTTCACGGTCAATCCGTAATCTCCTGCATGTTTAAGATATTCAAATACTTGAGCAGATTTTAATAGCGCTTTAGTAGGAATACAGCCCCAATTTAAACACACACCACCCAAATTTTCCTTTTCAACAATAGCGGTTTTAAAACCTAATTGTGATGCTCTGATAGCTGTTACATAACCACCTGGTCCACTTCCAAGAACTATAATATCGTATTTGCTCATTTGTAATTTTTTAAACTTTATTTTGAAGCTACGAATTTACAAAATCGAATCTTAATAAAGAATTTAGAGCCTTATAAATTTATATCTTTAATCAGTATCTTTGTTTTGCAAGTTGTACTATATGAATATACCTAGAACAAGTTATCCGCGAATCATCATTATTGGAGGTGGTTTTGCTGGTGTTTCTTTAGCAAAAAAATTATCAAAACAAGAGGTGCAAGTGGTGCTGATGGACAAAAATAATTACCACACATTCCAACCACTTTTATATCAAGTGTCTACGGGCGGGTTAGAGCCAGATTCCATTGCATATCCTATTAGAAAGATATTGAAGGATTTTCCGAATTTTCATTTTAGATTGGCAAATATCAATGAAATAGATACGGTAAATAATCAAGTCGTAACAGATATTGGCGAATTGAAGTTTGATTATTTGGTCATTGCCTCGGGGTCAACTACCAATTATTTTGGAAATAAAGCCATAGAAAAGCATAGTATGGCCATGAAAACCATACCGCAGTCGCTCAATTTACGTAGTTTGATTTTAGAGAATTTTGAAGATGCCTTGCTGACCTCAGATTTGAATGAACGAAATACCCTTATGAATTTTGTGATTGTAGGTGGAGGCCCAACAGGTGTGGAGTTGGCAGGTGCTTTGGCGGAAATAAAAAAAGGTATTTTACCCAAGGATTACCCCGATTTGGATACGCGTATGGCGCAAATACATATCATTCAATCTAGTGACTGTATATTGAAAGGCATGAGTGCCAAAGCATCAGAAAAAGCAGAGGACTTTTTAGAAAAATTAGGTGTCAATGTTTGGAAAAATGTTCGGGTGACCGATTATGATGGAAAAACCGTGACTACCAATACCGATTTAATTTTTGAAACCGCCACGCTCATCTGGGCGGCAGGGGTAAAAGGTGCAACCATAAAAGGGTTGAATGCTAAAGAATTGCTCACTAAAGGTGAACGGCTTTTGGTAAATGAGTTCAATCAAGTTACTGGTTTTAAAGACATTTTTGCCGTTGGTGATATTGCTTGTATGATTACCGAAGAATTTCCTGTTGGTTTGCCCATGATGGCACAACCGGCCATTCAACAAGGCGAACAGTTAGGAATAAACATATTGCGATTGATTGAAGAAAAACCCATGAAGCCGTTTGTTTATAAAGACAAAGGCGCCATGGCCACTATTGGCAGGAATAAAGCGGTGGTAGATATGAAACGTTTTAAATTCCAAGGTGTGTTTGCTTGGTATGTTTGGATGTTTGTACACCTTTTTTTCTTGATTGGTTTTAGGAACCGTATGGTGGTTTTTGTCAATTGGGTGTATAATTATGTGCGTTTTGATAGAGAGGCACGTTTGATTATTCGGCCGTTTAAGAAAAGACATAAAGTTTGAGTTTTGAACAGAAATACGGACTGTTCCCGATAGCTATCTGGACTGTGGCTTTTTCACAAATCATCCGTAAAATGCTTTCTGCTTTTTTCTTTGCTGAATTTATCTTTATTGTATGTTGCTGAATTTCCTTTTGGAATGGATAAGGATTGCCAATCTTTTCCTTTTAAAAGTTTTCCTAAAAACACGATTTGGCCAACGTGATAGGCGTAATGTGCCAATTGCCTATTAATGGCTTCGGTTACGGTATGACCTTGATTTCTAATATAAATGATGTGTTCTAAATCATTTTCATTCAAAGATTTAATAGCATCAAATAAACATTTCCATCCTGTGTCCCAATTTACAATCAGTTCTTCTTTTGAAGTATAAGTGGACTCAAATTCTAAATCACGTTTACGCCATGCTTTTTCGCCATCTTCAATTAAAAAATGAGTCCACCTGCTCAGCATATTGCCAACCAAATGTTTTACAATAATTGAGATTGAATTGGAATCTTCTGCAAACTCTTTTTGCAATTCATCAAAAGTTAGGGTTTCGAAAGTTTTGTTGCCCAAACTTTTATAATACTCAAATTGCTTAATGATGCTTGTTAGATAACTTTCCATATTGACATTATTCTGCTGGTATAAATTTTAACGCCACCCCATTGATGCAATGACGCTCGCCTGTAGTTTCTCTTGGCCCATCATTAAACATGTGGCCTAAATGTCCGCCGCAAGTCGCGCAATGTTCTTCGGTTCTTGTATAGCCTAAATCGGTATCGGTTGTAAAAGCTACATTTCCTTTTATTTCTCTATCAAAACTTGGCCATCCGGTACCAGAATCAAATTTGTTTTCGCTTTTGAACAACGGTGTATTACAGGCTTTACAAACATAAATGCCTTCTTGATAGTTTTTGTTCAATGGACTTGAAAAGGCCATTTCTGTGTCAGCTTTTCTTAGAACATTAAATTCTTTGTCGGTTAATTGGGCTTTCCATTGGGCTTCCGTTTTGGTAACTTCAAATGTTTCGGCTTTTTTATCCGATTTTTTTTGAGCAGAAGAGTTACAATTGAAAAACAAACATAGAGTTGTGGCTAATACTAATTTTTTCATGATAAAATGTTTTATTGGGTTTGTCGAAAAAATTCACAGGAAATAACAAAACGCATTAATATCTGGAAATTATGTAAATTTTATTAAAAAAAGTATGAATAAAAACTTTCAAAGTTTAATACCTTTGAATGTGACAAATAAACCCGTGCTGTGTCCAAATATAAAGGTACGGTTTTTGTATTTTTATAACCAAAATTAAATTTTAAAGATGAAACTTAAAAAAATTATAGGGGTATTTGGATTAGTTTTACTTGCTGTATCGTGTGCTACAAATCCGTTTACAGGAAAAAAAACTATGGCATTGGTGCCAAATTCACAGTTGTTTCCAACGGCTTTTGCCCAATACGACCAATTTTTAACGGACAATAAAGTTGTGAAAGGCACAAAAGATGCTGAAATGGTCACAAGAGTTGGCCAACGTATAGCGGTGGCAGCAGAACGCTGGTTGAATGCTAATGGATATGCAGGTTATTTGAACGATTATAAATGGGAATATAATTTGGTTGATGATAAAACGGTCAATGCTTGGTGTATGCCAGGAGGAAAAATCGTTGTTTATACAGGTATTTTGCCCATAGCAAAAAATGAAACGGGTTTGGCCGCCATCATGGGGCATGAGGTAGCTCACGCTCTTGCAAATCATGGGCAACAGCGTATGAGTGCTGGCATGCTCCAACAGTTTGGCGCTGTGGCAGGTAATATTGCCATTAAAGATGAAGAATCTCGAAATGCCTTTAATCAATATTATGGTGTAGGTTCTCAAGTAGGTTTGATGTTGCCTTTTAGCAGAAGCCATGAAACGGAGGCTGATAAAATTGGATTGTACATTATGGCGGTTGCTGGTTACAACCCAGATGAAGCTGCAGAACTTTGGAAGCGTATGAAAGCCAATAGTGGCGGAGAAGCACCACCAGAATTTATGAGTACGCACCCATCCAATGATTCCAGAATTGCAAATCTTACGGCTTTAGCACCTAAAGCGAAAGAAGAAGCCAAAAAATTTGGTGTCACAACATTTAGGGAATAATTACTTGACCCACATTTCAAAATATTTATTTACTTTAGAAGCTGCTTATAAAAGCAGCTTTTTTTATGGAAAGCATATTCTGAAAAAAACATTCTTCTAGAAAAAGCATATGTACAATTAACTATATAATATGAGGCAACTCGAAAAAGGAAGTAAAAAATTATTGAATGCTTGGGCATTTTATGATTGGGCAAATTCAGTTTATACCTTAACCATCGCTTCATCTATATTTCCTATATTTTATTCGGCATTATTCATTTCAGAAATAAAAAAAGTTCAAGCTTTTGGATTTGAGTTTAAAAGCACCGTGCTTATCACTTTTGTTACCGCTTTTACTTTTTTGGTGGTGGCTTTTACATCGCCCATATTTTCTGGAATCGCAGATTATGTTGGGAACAAAAAAAACTTTTTAAAGTTTTTTTGCTATGTGGGTGGCACAGGTTGTATAGGCTTGTATTGGTTTAGTTTGGAGCATATTTATATTAGTATTTTGTTTTACTTTATGGGTTTGATTGGTTATTGGGGGAGTTTGGTTTTTTACAATTCCTACTTGCCAGACATTGCATTTCCAGAACAACAGGATAGCATTAGTGCCAAAGGATTTTCTATGGGGTATATTGGTAGTGTTATACTACTTATAGTGAATTTGGTCATGGTTATGAGCCAAGATGCTGGAGAAGCCAAAATAGAAATGATGCGATATTCTTTTATTACAGTTGGTCTGTGGTGGATTTTATTCAGTCAATATACGTTCTACTATTTGCCAAAAGGCACGTCTTCTGGGCATAAAGTAACACGGGCAATTGTTTTAAATGGTCTGAGGGAATTGTTGCAGGTATGGAAACAGCTAAAGCAAAATTTACGATTAAAACGTTATTTATATGCCTTTTTTGTGTTCAGTATGGCGGTTCAGACCATTATGCTGGTAGCGGTTTATTTTGGCGAAGAAGAAATTGCATGGGGTAGCGATGGCAATAAAACAACGGGATTGATAGTAAGTATTTTGGTAATTCAATTGGTTGCTATTCTAGGGGCATTTTTAACTTCCAAAGCATCTGGTAAATTTGGGAATATTAAAACGCTTATTGTGGTTAATTTTATTTGGATGGCCGTATGTATTTATGCCTATTTTATGAAAACGCCTATGCAGTTTTATGTTGCGGCAGGTGTTGTGGGTTTGGTTATGGGAGGCATACAATCTTTGGCAAGATCTACGTATTCAAAATTTTTACCAGAAACAGACGATACTACGTCTTATTTTAGTTTTTATGATGTTGCTGAAAAAATAGGTATTGTTATCGGTATGATTATTTATGGCACTATAGATCAAATAACGGGCAGTATGCGACATGCTATCTTGTTTCTGTTTGTGTTCTTTTTAATGGGGATCTTACTGCTTTTTAGGGTGCCGAAAGAAAACAAAAAGCCTGAATTCTAATTGGTTTTAAACTAATATTCAGGCTTTTATTTGTACTTGTTTTTGATTAAATTAGTTCTAATTCTCTTTTTCTTAGGTTTTTAGCTGCTTTTACAAGGGTTTTTAAAGCTTCTTTTGTTTCTGGCCAATCTCTGGTTTTTAGTCCGCAATCTGGATTTACCCATAAATGATTTTTTGGCAATACATTCTTTGCTTTTAGAAGCAACTGCTCTATTTCAGTTAATGAAGGTACTCGTGGCGAATGGATATCATAAACACCTGGTCCAATTTCATTAGGGTATTTAAAATCAACAAAAGCATCCAGTAGTTCCATTTCAGAACGTGATGTTTCAATGGTAATAACATCGGCATCCATGGCGGCAATACTTGAAATGATGTTGTTGAATTCAGAATAACACATATGGGAATGGATTTGGGTTTCGTCTTTTACACCACTCGCTGAAATTCTAAACGCTGTAACAGCCCAATCTAGATATGCTTGCCAGTTTTCTTTTCTTAAAGGCAAACCTTCTCTAATGGCGGGTTCATCTATTTGAATTTTTTTTTAACCATTTTTTTCAAGATCTGCCACTTCATCTCTTATGGCTAAAGCAATTTGATTGCAGGTGGTCTCTCTGGATTGGTCGTTTCTTACAAACGACCATTGTAAAATGGTTACAGGTCCTGTAAGCATACCTTTTACAGGAATATCGGTTAATCCTTGTGCATAGGTTGACCATTTTACGGTCATGGGGTTTTCACGGGACACATCGCCAAATAAAATAGGCGGTTTTACACAACGGCTGCCATAACTTTGTACCCATCCAAAGCTGCTAAAAACAAATCCATTGAGTTTTTCGCCAAAATATTCAATCATGTCATTACGTTCAAATTCGCCATGGACTAATACATCCAAACCAATGTCTTCTTGAAAACGAATGGATGCTTCAATTTCGTTGGCAATCAACAAATCATAGTATGTTTGTGATAAAAGGCCTTTTTTATGTTTTAGGCGCCAACTTCTTACTTCTTTTGTTTGAGGAAACGACCCAATGGTTGTGGTTGGGTATAATGGTAAAGCAAGTGCTTGTTTTTGTTTGGCTTGCCGTATGGGGAAATTATTTTCTCTATGGCTGTCTGAAGGTTTTAAGTTTAAAATGCGGTCTTTAACGCTTTTATTATGAATTAAATTGGAGTTTTTTCTGGTAAGATTCGCTAGTTTGTTTTCTTCAAAAAAAGTTAAATACGCATCGCTTTCGTCAGATAACAAATTTTTGAGTGTCACAACTTCTTCCAATTTTTGTTTTGCAAAAGCCAGCCATTGTTTTATTTCTGGTTTTAATGTGGTTTCAAAATCTAAATCATAAGGCACGTGTAATAATGAACATGAAGTAGAGATCCATAGGTTTTCTGGAGCTACTTTTTTTGAGGCTTTTTCAATGGTTTTTAAAGAAGTTTCAAAATCATTTTTCCAAATATTTCGTCCGTCAATAAGTCCTAAAGATAATTTAGTATTTGGGTTGAAATGTTTGGATTGTAAAATATCATCTAATTGCGATGGGCATCGTACCAAATCTAAATGTAAAGTGTCCACAGGTAATTGTAGCACAGTATCTAAATTATCGCCATAACAATCAAAATAATTGGCAAGATATATTTTTAACTTAGGATATTTAGAATGGATTGTTTCATACGTTGTTTTTATGGCGTCTCGCTCTTTATCCGATAAATTAAGTGCTAAACAAGGTTCATCAAATTGAATGTATTCAACCCCTAAATTGGTAAGTTCTGAAATTATTTCAAAGTACACAGGCAGTAATTTTTCTAACAAATCGAGTCTGTGGAAACCGGATGCTTTTTCTTTTCCTAACAGAAGAAAGGTAACAGGCCCAATTAATACGGGTTTTGTTTTTATGCCCAAATCTAGAGCTTCTTGGAATTCGTGGATTATTTTTTTAGAAAAGAACTCAAAGGTTTGGTTTTTTTCAAATTCAGGAACTATATAGTGGTAATTGGTATCGAACCATTTGGTCATTTCCATGGCGGTTACATCAATACCATCTTTTTGAA
>CAXBNH010000059.1:0-12322 GCA_963976905.1 uncultured Algibacter sp. | reverse complement strand
TTAGGATGGGTTGCTTTTTTAATCGCATTTATAACCTATGGTTTAACTATTGAACCTACGGTAAGTTTCTGGGATGCGGGCGAATATATTTTAACATCGGCAAAATTACAGGTGGGGCATCCGCCGGGAGCACCGTTTTTTCAAATGATGGGGGCGTTTTTCTCGATGTTTGCTTTTGAGCCTTCGCAAGTTGGTTTTATGATGAACATGATGAGTGCCACAGCAAGTGCGTTCACTATTTTGTTTATGTTTTGGACCATTACATTGCTTCTGAAGAAAATAATTTTTCATATGGAATCCCAAAAAGATGCCAATACGGAAATCTTTTTAAGCAAAGCCCAATATATGGCCATTTTAGGAAGTGGGCTAGTGGGCAGTTTGGCATTTGCCTTTACAGATTCTTTTTGGTTCAATGCCGCTGAAACCGAAGTGTATGCCATGGCCACCTTGATCATGGCGGTGCTTTTTTGGTTGGGCTTACGTTGGGAACAGGATATGGACAACCCGCGTGGTAACCGCTGGTTGATTTTAATTGCGTTTGTGATTGGCTTGTCTTTTGGAGTACATTTTATGGGATTGTTGACCATTCCTGCCATCGGACTTATTTATTATTTCAAAAATTATAAAGATATTACGCTTAAAAATTTCATTATAGCCAATGTAGTATCTGTTGCTATTTTGTTATTTGTTTTTAAACTTTTGGCACCTAATATTTTGAAGCTTTTTAGTGCGTTTGAAATCTTTTTTGTGAATACCATCGGGCTTCCGTTCAATTCAGGTTCTATCATTGCAGGCATACTTGTGGTTGCTGCCATTCATTTTGGATTGCGATATACCAGAAAAAAGCAATACAAACATTTAAACACAGGTATTCTTTGTGTAACATTTATAATCATTGGGTTTTCAAGTTGGTTGATGTTGCCTATACGTGCCAATGCCAATGTGGTCATCAATGAAAACAACCCATCAAGTGCCAGGGAATTATTGGCGTATTACAATTTGGAACAGTACCCCGAAACGCACTTGTTTTATGGGCCGCAATTTACAGATCAATATGCGTATTTAGATGAAAATGACCCCTATATTGATGACAAACCAAAATATGAAAAAGACGAAGAAAAAGGGGAATATGTTGTTGTGAACAATTATAAAAATGCCAAGCAGAATTATAATTCCAAGCACGCTTCTATTTTACCAAGAATGTGGAGTCCAGAGCATGCCGAAAACTATATGATGTTTTCTGGTTATTTGGATTTTAAACTGAAACCAGACTATCAAATGGAAAACCAGCTGCGTACCGCTGTTTCAGACTTTAAAAATAACGTAGCTAAAGGCAATGTGGATTATGAAGATTACAATAATTTTTTAAAGAAATTTAAAAACTATATCGATGTTGAAAAACCATCGCTTTGGCAGAACGTTACCTATATGTTGGAGTACCAACTGGGGTATATGTACTGGCGTTATTTTATGTGGAATTTTACAGGGCGGCAAGATGATATCCAAGGGCGCTATGATAATCATGGTAATTGGTTGAGTGGTGTCAAGCCCATTGACGAAAGGCTTTTGGGGCTTTCCCAAGATAACTTGCCAAGTGATGTAAAAAACAACAAAGCAAGAAATACATATTATTTTTTGCCGTTTATTTTAGGGCTGATAGGTCTTTTCTTTTTGTTCAATAAAGATAAAAAAATATTCTGGGTCATGATGGTGTTTTTCTTGTTTACAGGCATTGCCATTCAAGTATATACCAACGTGCGGCCGTTTGAACCTCGTGAGCGTGATTATTCATTAGTAGGCTCGTTTTACGTATTTGCACTTTGGATTGGTTTTGGCGTGTATGCCATCTTTGATTCGATTAAAAAATTCCTATCTCCAAAATTAGCTGCGCCCATAATTACAGTTATTTGTTTGATTTTAGTGCCAGGTGTTTTGATTGCCAATAATTGGGACGACCACGATAGGTCAGACAAATACACGGCCCGTGCCATGGCAAAAATGTATCTGGATTCTTGTGCGGAAAACGGCATTCTGTTTTCCATTGGCGATAATGATACGTTTGCACTTTGGTACGCCCAAGAAATTGAAGGTTACAGGACCGATGTGCGCGTGGTAAACACCAGCTTGTTCCAAACCGATTGGTATATTGACCAAATGAAACGGAAGGCTTATGAAAGTGACCCCATTCCGTCGCAACTTACACATAAAAACTACCAATACGGCACGAATGATTACATCATAAAAGATGCGGTTATCAAGGATACCTTAGATATTAAAGAATTCCTCAATTTTATTGCTAGTGAGAACCCTAAAACAAGATATAAATACAGTTTGCAACAGCAAGGTGTGGATATTTCAAGCATCCGAAGCCAAGATTTGAATGCCAGTTATTTGCCTACAGAATATTTAAGGTTGCCTGTCAATAAAGAAAATGCCTTAAAATATGGTATTGTAAAGCCTGAAGATGCTGATAAAATAGTTTCCGATATCATTATCAGGATCAAAGAAGGTGCCATTTATAAAAATCGTTTGCTCATGCTTGATATTGTGGCAAACAACGATTGGAAACGGCCTATTTATTTTACGGGAGGTAGTTTTGGTGACGACGATTATATTTGGATGAAAGACTATCTGCAATTAGATGGTATGTGTTATAAGTTAGTGCCTATAAAAACGCCAGTTAGTAAAGCCAATCCTTTTGATATGGGGCGTGTGGACACTGATATCATGTACGAAAAAGTTAAAAACTGGGATTGGGGCAATAGCGGTAGTCCAGACATTTACCACGACCCTGAAACCCGAAAAAATTCCATTACTTACAGAGGGAATTTGGCCCGATTGATTGAAAATTTGATCAATGAAGATAAACTGGATAAAGCAGAAGAAATAGCAGATATTGCCATGGCCAATATGCCTGTGGACCAGTTTGGTTTTTATACACTTTTAGAGCCTTATATAAGCGCTTATTATGAAGTTGGAGCAAAAGATAAAGCCAGGCAGTTGTATAAAGATGTTGCCAAAAAATATCAAGAAAATTTAAGTTATTACAGCAGTTTGCCAGTTGAAAAACAAGAACGCCTATTTGAAGAGATTTATACAGATATTCAGCGCTATAAGGCCATGGTTGATTTATTGGTACAATACGATATGGAATTTGCCAAAACTGAAAGCGAGCAGTTTAATGACCATTTAACCTTGTTCCGACATTTCACAGGAGAAGAAGAACAAGTGCAAGTGCCAGAAAATGATGGTATTGAAATTCCAAAAGATAGCAGTATCTATTTGATTGATAGTGCACATTAAATTGGAGTAAAGAATGGGTCTTATCCCTGTAAAAACACCTAAAGTAGTTAAAAAGATGTTCCCAAATTATGTTTGGGACATCCCAACTGCCCATAAAATAATCTACCTTACCTTTGATGATGGCCCAACGCCACACATCACAGATTGGACTTTGGAAATACTGAAGCAATATAACGCCAAAGCGACCTTTTTTTGTATTGGCAAGAATGTTGAAAAGCATCCTGAAATCTTTCAAAAGATATTAAAAGAGGGTCATGATATTGGAAACCACACCCAAAATCACATAAAAGGTTGGAAAACCAAAACCAAGGATTATATAGAGGATGTTGAAAAATCCCAAAAAGTAATAGATTCCGAAATCGAAAATCGTCAATCGTCAATCGTCAATTTGTTCCGTCCGCCCTACGGACAAATAAAGCCTAAACAAGGCAAAGCATTGATGGCATTGGGCTATAAAATAATCATGTGGGATGTGTTGTCTTTTGATTGGGAAGCCTCTGTTAGCAAGGAAGCATGCTTGGGTCATGTGATTAAAAACACCCAAAATGGTAGCATTATAGTTTTTCATGATAGTGTAAAAGCCTCTAGGAATATGCAATATGCCTTGCCAAAAATGTTGGAGCATTTTAGTAAAAAAGGGTTTGTGTTTGAAGTTTTGGGATAAAGGTTTTTTTAAGATTTATAAGAGATAAAAATACCTTTAGATAATATCATAAAAGATTATCTTTATGGGATATCGCTAATAATGGTTACGACATAATACGTTGTCGTTCATTGGAACGAACGTTAGAAAATTAGAATGACAATTAAAAAAAACATTAAATGTTTACAGTAGAACAAATTGAATTAGCCCACAGTAAAATTAAATCAGGTGCTGAATTTCCAAAATACATCCAAGAAATTAAAAAAATAGGGGTAATGGCATTTGAAACTTGGGTTATGGATAGTCATACGGAATATATAGGAAAGAACAATTTTCGGACAAAATCTAATCCGAAATATGAAGAATTGGACATAGCTGATTATACCGACGAAGAAAAATTCAAAAAATATCTGAAAGCCCACCAAAAAGGAGAAACAGACTATTTTGCTTTTTGCAAGCATTGTGCTGAAACAGGAATTGAGAAGTGGATAGTAAATCTTGAAAGAATGTCTTGTATTTATTATGACAAGGATGAAAATGAAGTTTTAATTGAAAATGTACCAGCTCTATAAAAACAACGAACTGCCAACAAGGTCTCACAGAACTGAACAAAATTAAAGTAGAAGAAGGAGATTATCCATGTTGTCGAAGTCTAACTTTTCCTTATATACTAACCTTAATCCTCTTTTTTGTTATAGCCTACTTCTGAAAATTCGCAAGGATTTTATATTCCGTTTTTATTTGCTAAATTACGCCACTAATTTGCACGCTGGCAACCCTCAAAAAAATGAAAATAGTATTATCAATTATCGTTACAATATTATTCTTTAATCAAGTGTTTTCTCAAGACCCAATTACTATTAGTGGCTCATGCAGTGATAGTAATGCTTTAGGTGTCTACAATTATCAAGATACGGCAAATGGAAAGCCTAGGTATGTTAAAATTATAAATGAACCTGCTGACTGTAGTGAAATTAGGAATGCTGTTGAATGTACAAGAGCATTTACGCGTTATTATTCTATTGAATGGAGTGGTACAGATTGGGAATGGAAAGAAGTTTATGGAGGGGATGGTTGTGAATGGTCTAGAAGGAGGTGTGTAGATGCAGTCTCTACTGGTTCAACCACAACATTATCTAGTAACACATCCGATACATCTTTGCCCTCATGTGAAGGATGGTCAGGAAGCTGTATTCCAACTTTTTCAGAATGTACCACTTTGAGTTTAATCAATAATTCATTAGAGAAAAAATTCGCATACTATCCCAACCCAACTAAAAATAAATTTAACATTAAATTTGAAGAACCGTATGAGTCGTTAAATTTAAGTTTAACAAATGCTTTAGGACAAGTTTTAATGAATAAAACATATTATAATTCTCAACTCATAGAATTAAACATTAATCAACCTAGTGGAATATATTTCATTAAATTAACAACAGAAAATAACAAAGAAGCCTATATAAAATTGATAAAAAAATAAACACTTTTTGCCAAGATGCGCATAAAAAAAGTGTTATGCCTTGTTAATAATCATTTTAAAAGAGTTTCATGCTGAAAACTGTTTTGCAATAATTTTAAAGATACTGCTGAATAATACTAATAAGAGTATTGGCATCTTGTTCACCGCTTTGGCGCCATTTCATTTCGCCATCTTTGTAAATAATCAATGTTGGCAATGTTTTTACTCGCAAAGCTTCGGCAAGTTCTTCATTTTTTTCAACATCAATTTTAATCACTTTGGCTTTATCGCCTAGCGCAGCAGCAACATCTCTTAGTACGGCGTGCATGGAAGTAGATTGGTCGTTCCATTCTGTGAAAAAATCTAACAAAACAGGAATTTCTACATCGATTAGTTCCCCAAATTTTGACATACGTTATGGTTTATGAGTCAAATGCAATAATACAAACCTACACAATTTTTTCGTATTTTGTTAATTATCAAAGAAATCAACTAAAACACCGCTTTGAGGTTTGTCTAAAGTAATGAAAAAGGATGGAAAAATAAAATTTTACGTTCTTGTTTCCTGTCTAAACACATTAAAAATATTAAGCCACTAATTCACGAATTTTCACTTTTAATTTATCAGTATATAAAAATCCAAAGATTTATATATCCATGTGATTGATTTTGGATAACCATTTCACGAATTTTAAATGAGCTAAGCTTATTTGTTCGTTTCAATTAAGCGACTTCCTTTCCTTTTTTCAGTTCAATCACGGTTATTTCTGGCCAAATGCCTACACGACCCGGAAATGCCAAATAGCCAAAACCTCTGTTTACATTGATGTATTGCCCCATTTCTTTATAGATGCCCGCCCAATGTTTATAGCGCCATTTTACGGGGCTCCATTTGAACCAACCGGGTATTTCAATGCCAAACTGCATGCCGTGGGTGTGCCCGCTTAAGGTTAAATGGTAGTGGTAATCGTCATCGATCACTTTCTTTTCCCAATGTGTTGGGTCGTGGCTCATCAATATCTTAAAATCGTTTTTATCAATATCAGCGGCGGCTTTGTGTAAATCTCCAGCCGTTTTAAAACCTCCCGAACCCCAATTTTCAACACCTACCAAGGCAAGGCGTTCGCCGTTTTTTTCAAGGAACCGGCTTTCGTTCAGCAATAAATCAAAGCCTATTTCTTTTTGAAGGCTTTTTAAATCTTCCAAGTTTTGGTTTTTGGCTGCTTCAGAATCCCATGATACATAATCGCCATAATCATGGTTTCCCAAAATAGAAAACAAACCATCTTTGGCTTTTAGTTTATTAAAAACATTTTTATAGGGAATGAGCTCTTCGGCTTTATTGTTTACCATATCGCCCGTAAACAGGATGACATCGCTTTGTTGTTCATTTATTAAATTGATGGCATATTTCACTTTGTCTATATTGTCAAAGCTTCCGGAATGGATGTCGCTTATTTGAGTGAGTTTATACCCATCAAAAGCTTTGGGCAAATCTTCAAAATACAAGGTGTATTTTAATACTTTATAGTTGTATTTTCCTTTGTATATGCCGTAAACAATAGAAGCGAAAGGGATGGCGGCCAAGCCCAAAGCTATTTTGCTTATAAATTGGCGTCTGGCCGGGAAATAATTTCTTGGAGCTTTATTGCCTTCGGTTACATAGCGATAAAGGGCTTGTGGCGTTCTGAAAATATCTTCACCAAACATGATGGCCAATAAAACCATTTTTGGTACTAATAGGGCGATGAGAAAGCCAATAGCATAACTGTTTTCATTTGTAAAGCCGTTACTTCTGCTAAAGCTGTAAAAGTTATATACAAAATTGCCAATGACCACTATGCTGATTAACCAATATAAGCCCAGTAACCAGTTATTTTTGGTAAGTGTTTTAAATGCTTGAAATGCATAAAAATCTGCAATGATATAAATGATAAGGAAAATAATCCAGCGGAGCATAGTTTTTTTTAGGTCAAAGATACTTTATTTTAGGTACGGACTTGTTTTGTAGCAGGGTTTTAACGGTACCTTAAGATCTGGTGTCTTTCAATATTTTGATGAGTTGTTGTATTTTTTTTATATCTGAAGTGGCTATATGGGTTTCACTAAAATGTTTGGAACTGTTCATGGCAATATTTGGGGTTTTATTTACTGTGGTAAATGTTGTTAAAGAGCAATGCAACGCTTTAAACCCTGATTTTTGAAATAGAGCGGCATTTTTTAAATGGATACCGCCTCCCGGTAATAGGGTTATTTTGTTGTTTGCATGTGTTTTTAATTGTTTAAGTAAATTTATCCCTGCTTTGGCCGATTTTTCTTGACCCGATGTCAGCACGCTGTTCACTCCCAAATCTATTAATGTATCTAAGGCTTTCAATGGGTTTGGTGTCCAGTCAAAAGCTCTGTGAAACGTAAAATTTAATGGTTTCGATAGTTCTACAAGCTGTTTTGTTCTTTCGATGTCAATGGTTTGGTCTGGATTCAAAGTACCAGAAACAATGCCTTTACAGCCCAAATCCTTACATAATTGGATATCTTTTTTCATGATTTCAAATTCACTTTTAGAATATGTGAAATTTCCACTTCTTGGTCTTACTAGCACATGTACAGGAATTGATATATTGTCTAAAACCTGTTTAATCAATCCATAGGAAGGTGTAATGCCTCCAACTGCCAATTCTGAGCATAATTCAATTCGGTTTGCGCCAGCTATTTGGGCATTTTTTGCAGATTGATAGGAATTGGCGCAGACTTCAATTATCATAAGTGTGGTTTTGAATGTTATAAAAATAAGTATTCCTGAGATAATAGCAGTTAGGATTAAAATCTATATCCAGATGTACTTTTATGCGCTATAACGCCTAACTTTTTCGTAGTTTTGAAATTCCATCAAAACACACAACATGTCCGATCAAAAACGCCTTTTTTTAGTAGATGCTTATGCTTTAATATTCCGTGGCTATTATGCCTTTATAAAAAACCCGAGAATCAATTCCAAAGGCGAAGACACATCGGCCATTATGGGGTTTATGAACTCACTGTTGGATGTAATAAAGCGTGAGCGCCCAGACCATTTGGCGGTTTGTTTTGATAAGGGCGGAAGCACCGATCGTGTGGAAATGTATGAAGCCTACAAGGCCAATAGAGATGAAACACCTGAAGGCATTAAAACCGCTATTCCGCATATTTGCAATATTCTTAAGGCCATGCACATTCCTATTATGGTAAAAGAAGGTTATGAGGCCGATGATGTGATTGGAACGCTTTCCCGTCAAGCGGAAAAAGAAGGCTACCAAACGTTTATGGTCACTCCCGATAAGGATTTTGCACAACTGGTGACCGAAAATATTTTTATGTACCGCCCCGTTTTTGGCGGAGGTTATGAAACTTGGGGCATTCCCGAGGTCAAGAAAAAATTTGAAGTTACAGATCCCATGCAAGTGATTGATTTTTTAGGGATGATGGGTGATTCCAGCGATAATATTCCAGGCTTGCCGGGTGTTGGCGAAAAAACCGCTAAAAAGTTTTTAGCCGAATATGGTAGTATGGAAAACCTGTTGGCAAATACCCATGAGCTGAAAGGAAAAATGAAAGAAAAAATAGAAGCTGCCAAAGAATTGGGCATGCTTTCCAAAAAACTGGCGACCATTATGTTGGATGTGCCAGTAGAATTCAATGCCAAGGATTTTGAGTTGGACCACCCCGATACTGAAAAAGTAGTTGAGATTTTTCAGGAATTGGAATTTAGAAGATTGACGGATAATTTTTTGAAAACCTTTGCGGTTGAAGATGAGGTGAATTCGGCTACGCCCAGCAACCAAACCGAAAATACATCAGAAAAAACAAAAACGAAAGCAACGCCTAAAGAGCAAGCATCTGCAGGGGCAGGGCAGTTTTCATTGTTTGGTGCCGATCCATCTGCTACTCAAATAATAACAGAAAACACGTTTCAGCGTAAAACCGCCGAAACCACGTCGCATTTTTACCAAAGTGTGTCTACTGGAATGGCGACCAAACTATTCATCAAAAATTTAATGGGCCAAACGGCTGTGTGTTTTGATACCGAAACCACAGGGTTGAATCCATTAACGGCAGAATTGGTAGGCATTGCTTTTTCTTGGGAAGTTGGTAAAGGTTTTTATCTGCCATTTCCGGAAAACAGAGAAGAAGCACAAGACTTGATGGAGCAATTGCGTCCGTTTTTTGAAAATGAAGCCATTGAAAAAATCGGTCAGAATTTAAAATACGATATCAAGGTTTTGGCGAAATATCAAGTTGAAGTTAAAGGAAAATTGTTTGATACCATGTTAGCGCACTATTTGATTAATCCCGATATGAGACACAATATGGATGTTTTGGCAGAAACCTATTTGAATTATACGCCTATTTCCATTGAAACCTTAATTGGTAAAAAAGGAAAAAACCAATTGTCCATGCGCGAAGTGCCTTTGGAAAAACAAACCGAGTATGCGGTTGAAGATGCTGATATTACCTTGCAGCTTAAAGAGCATTTTCAAAACGAACTGGGCGAAGCCAATACCCAAAAACTCTTTGATGACATTGAAATTCCGTTGCTTCGGGTTTTAGCGGCCATGGAATTGGAAGGCATTAATTTAGATGAAAAATTCTTGAATTCTCTTTCAGAACAACTTGATAAAGACATCAAATCATTAGAGGCAACAATATATGAGGAAGCAGGAGAAGAGTTCAATATTGCTTCCCCAAAACAATTGGGCGATATTTTATTTGATAAAATGAAATTGGTCGATAAACCGAAAAAAACAAAAACGGGACAATATGCCACGGGCGAAGATATCTTAAGCTATTTGGCGAAAGACCACGACATCATTCAGCATATTTTAGATTTTAGAGGCCTTTCAAAATTGAAAAGCACCTATGTAGATGCCTTGCCAAATCAGGTGGAGCCATCAACGGGGCGCGTGCATACCGATTATATGCAAACCGTTGCCGCTAAGGGACGTTTGAGCAGTAATAACCCAAACCTTCAAAATATTCCGATACGAACCGAACGCGGACGCCAAGTGCGTAAAGCCTTTGTGCCAAGAAATGAAGAGTACACGCTTTTAGCAGCCGATTATTCTCAAATAGAACTTCGCATTATTGCGGCATTAAGTGAAGAGGAAACCATGATATCGGCCTTTAAAAATGGCGAAGATATTCATGCTTCCACCGCTTCAAAAGTATTTAATGTGCCTATTGAAGATGTAAGCCGTGCGCAACGAAGCAATGCAAAAACCGTCAATTTTGGGATTATTTATGGGGTTTCCGCTTTCGGATTAAGTAATCAAACCGATTTATCCAGAGGTGAAGCCAAAGAGTTGATTGACACGTATTATGAAACGTATCCTAAATTGCGAAAATACATTAGCGAACAAATTGATTTTGCTCGTGATAACGGCTATGTGCAAACCGTTTTGGGGCGTCGTCGCTATTTAAGGGATATCAATTCAGCAAACGCTGTGGTACGTGGCGCGGCGGAGCGCAATGCCGTAAACGCACCCATTCAAGGGAGTGCTGCTGATATTATTAAAATGGCCATGATAAACATTTATAACAAACTCCAAGAAGGCAACTATAAAACAAAAATGCTGCTGCAAGTACATGATGAGTTGGTATTTGATGTGTACAAACCAGAATTGGAAACCATTAAAACCTTGGTAAAAACCGAAATGGAAAACGCTTATAAACTGGAAGTGCCTTTGGATGTGGATTTAGGTGTTGGCAATGATTGGCTGGAGGCGCATTAAACTTTACAGAAACAAAAACGATGGTAAATAAATATTTAAGCTATGTAACGGACGAGCATTTTATACAGTGTATAGAAAATCTGCATAAGTCATATTTAAAAGCAAAGGCCAATGTAAGTAAGAAAAAATTCTATTCAAATAAAATTGATATTGTAAAACTCACTTTCGATGCAAGTTTTAATGAGCTTGATGAAATGACGCTGATAAAAACAGAAATAAACAGACAAATTGATAAATCGATAAATAATTCAATAGGAACTTTTCACGAACAGATCTTAGGAGGCATTCGTGGTTTTGAAATAGGCAATTTTAGTGGTTTTGATATCAAAGCTTCTGATAATACTTTATTTGCTGATATAAAGAATAAACACAATACAATGAACAGTAGCTCTGCTGAAAGTTTATTTCAAAAATTAGCGACTTATGCTGACACACATAAGCAAGCACAATGTTATTGGGTTCAAGTTTTAGCTAAACATAGTTTTAATGAAAAATGGTTTGGCGAAATTAATGGCAAAGAATACAGTCATAGCAGGGTAAATAAAATTTCTGGAGACCAATTTTATAAATTACTTTCAGGCAAAGATGATGCGCTTTTTGAATTATATAAAGTTTTGCCAATTGCAATTTCTGATTATTTGAATAGTATTAAGAGTGGAACTTCTGAAAATAATTCAGCATTAGAAGAGATTCAATCAAGTTCAAAAATTTCAAATAGAAGTATTTTAGATGAAATCACGTTCGAAAATTATAGCTATTATTTAGGTTTTGATAAACTCGAATAATAATCATTAAGAAATTTCACAACAGAATACCCTATTTCTTTTCCTAAATTACATGGCACAGCATTTCCAATCTGTTTGTATTGCTGAGAAACAGAACCTGTAAATTTCCATTCATCAGGAAATGTTTGGATACGGGCATACTCACGCACAGTAAACGGTCGAGTTTCATCAGGATGACATCTTTCTGTTTGTTTTTGAGCAGGGCTACATGTCAAGGTTAGGCTTGGTTCATCCCAACCAATGCGTCTTGCCATTCCTGTTTTTCCACCTCCTAGATAAAAACTTTTCCCCATATATTCTTTTTGGATATCTAAGGGTAAGTCTCTCCAATAGCCTTTTTGGGGGACTAAATCTAACACGT
>CAXBNH010000058.1:0-12571 GCA_963976905.1 uncultured Algibacter sp. | reverse complement strand
AAATCTCCATGTAAAGCACCGGCATTGTATCCGTCTTCAATTAATTTTTCGGCTACTTTTTGAGTATCACGTTTTGTTCTACAGAAAATAACAGAAAATATATCTGGATTCGCATCTGCCAAACGTTTAAGGGCAGAATAGCGGTCTCTAGAATTTACTAAGTAATATTCGTGCGATACATTGCTGGTGCTTTCATTTTTATTTCCAACGGTAATCTCCTGCGGATTTTCCATGAACTTTTTAGCAATGGTAGCCACTTCTTTTGGCATGGTAGCACTAAATAACCAAGTGCATTTATCTTCGGGTGTGTTTGAAAGAATATCGGTAATATCTTCATAAAAACCCATATTTAGCATTTCGTCGGCTTCATCCAAAACGGCGTAATCCACTTTTGATATATCGACCAAACGTCTGCTTATCATGTCTTTGATACGGCCGGGCGTTGCCACAATAATTTGTGCGCCACGTTTTATTTCACGAGCTTGGTCTGTAATGCTAGAGCCACCGTAAACGGCAACCACATTAAGGCCTTTACAGTATTTTCCGTATAGTTTCATTTCGTTTGCAATTTGCAAACAAAGCTCTCGGGTGGGCGATAAAATAAGGCCCTGCGTAGTACGGCTGTCTATATCTATTTTTTGCAACATGGGGAAACCAAAAGCAGCGGTTTTCCCTGTGCCCGTTTGGGCCAAAGCGACCAAGTCACTTTCAGAATTCAATAAAATGGGAATGGCCTTGTCTTGAACCTCGCTGGGTTTTGTAAATCCTAAATCGGTAATGGCATGCAACAGGTCTTCATTAAGACCTAAATCTTGGAATGTGTTCATTCTTTGGTATAAGTATTCGATTATGTTATGTGGTGTTACATAAGAAGCGAATCGACATACTTAACCTTAAACTTCCAGTAACACATCCTCACTCTGAGGAATATAAACTCGGTTTTTCCAAGTTTTCAAGCGGCAAAGATACATTATTATTTTTGATTGACGATTTTTGATTGACGATTTCGTATTCTGAATCATTTGGGCGTTTTAACACGCTTTTCGCTATATCTTTTTAAAACGTCATTGCGAGGAGGAAAGACGAGGCAATCTGCCAATTTTTATTTTAGCACACATTTTTAGCTATATCAAGTTTTAAAAAGGATGCCGCTGCAATCGTTAACGCACTTGTCTGCCAACGTCATTGCGAGGCGTTTTTACGACGAAGGAATCCGCTAAATAATACCAAAGATATGTCACGAGATTGCTTCGTGCCTCGCAATGTCGTTACTTCCTCAAATTCCCAATCCGTTCCAACAGTGTAGGATGCGAATAATGCATAAACACATACGCCGGGTGTGGTGTTAAATTGCTTAAACTATTTTTGGACAATTTTTTAAGTGAAGTAATCAAGGGTTCGCCTTTATAGGTGTTTTTTGCAAAATCATCGGCTTGGTATTCGAATTTTCTGGAAAACACGTTCATGATCAATCCCGTGATTTCAGAAATAGGGGAGTACAACAATCCAAAAGCAATCAAACCAATATGAAAACTCGGAATTTCAACACCCAAAGCATTTGATAATAGTGGATTAGAAATAAACAAGGATAGAATATAAAGCGTCAATCCTGTTAACAAAATAGAGGCAAACAAGTTGAAAATAATATGCTTCTTTTTATAATGCCCAACTTCGTGCGCTAATACGGCTACAATTTCGTCGTCATTCAAATCATTGATTAATGTGTCATAAAGTGTTACCCGTTTTTCGTTACCAAAACCAGAAAAGTACGCATTGGCTTTAGTGCTTCGTTTGGAACCATCAATCACAAAAATTTTATCCAATTTAAAACCAACTGTTTTTGCGTATTCCGAAATACTATCTCTTAAGCTCCCGGCTTCCAAAGGCGTTTGTTTATTAAATAATGGCACAATCAATTTAGAATAAAACATATTCATAAAAAGTGTAAAAATGGCCACCAATCCCCAAGCATACAGCCAAAAAGAATCTCCTGTTGCTTGATGAAACCAAATAATCAATGCCAGAATACCGCCGCCCACAATCGCCATCATCAGCCATCCTTTTACTTTATCCAAGAAAAAGGTTTTAATAGTGGTTTTGTTAAACCCAAATTTTTCTTCAATCACAAAGGTGCTGTAATACGAAAATGGCGTGGTTAAAATATCGCTGCCAATCATAATAATCCCAAAGAAAATTAAGGCGATAATAATTGGGTTATCGCTATAACTTCTCGCGATGTTATCAACAAACTCAAAACCGTCAACGAGTAAAAAGCCTAAAGTCAATACAATGGAAAATGTGGAAGTAAGCAATCCAAATTTATAATTGGTCGCTTTATAGTTTTGCGATTTTTTATATTCTTCATCATCATAAACATCTTGTAATTCAGGGGGAAGCGCGTCGTTAAAATGTTTTGCGTTCAATGCATCTAGAATTTCATCAACTATAAAATTGATGAGTATGATGGCGATGATGATGTAAAAAAGGGTGTTTGCTGTCATGTTTATTGGTTAACGTTATTGCGAGTCGCGCTTTTGCGACGTGGCAATCTGTTTATTTTTAGTTTCAATTTATGAGATTACTTCGTCTTGAAAAACTCCTCGTAATGACGGTTCATTTAAAATCCCGTTGTCGTTTCGCCTCAAAAATAAGAATTCCCGCGGCAACCGATACATTCATGGAATCTATTTCGCCCTGCATGGGAATGATAATGTTTTTTGTGGAGTGTTTGCGCCATTCCTCGCTCAAACCAGTCGCTTCTGTGCCTACCACAATAGCAGTTGGTTTTGTGAAATCTTGTGTGTGGTATGCCACCGACTCTTGTAAAATAGCAGCATAAATATGTATGTGCTTCGATTTTAAAAATTCAATAATTTCAGAAGTAGTTCCTGTGGCAATTTGATTTGTAAATAAACAACCCACACTAGAGCGGATGATGTTGGGGTTGTACAAATCCGTTTTTGGGTTGGCTATGATTACCGCATCTACATTGGCGGCGTCGGCAGTTCTTAAAAGGGCGCCGATATTTCCGGGTTTTTCGGGGGCTTCGGCTATTAAAATCAAGGGATTTTCAGTATAGAATTTTAAATCATTTATATGATGGTTTTTACTTTTTGCCACAGCTAAAATACCTTCGGTGGTATCTCTGTATGCTAGTTTTTGATAGACTTCTTTGGAAATCTCGATGAGGTTAATTTGTTGATTTGTTAATTCGTTTAACTGTGTTTCTGAAAATAATTCAGGATAAAACAAAACGTTTTCCATTTCATAACCGCCTTTTATTGCCAATGAAATTTCACGAGCCCCTTCAATTAAAAACACACCTGTTTTTTTGCGTTCGCGCGACTTGTCTTTTAACTGTGCAAGTTGTCGAATAAATGGGTTTTGTGAACTGGAAATTAATTTTGTAAGCAATGGTTTACTAGATTTGTTTGCGCAAATTTACTGTATTATGAAATGCCATGACAGAAAAGTTTAAAACATATCAAAATTCTTCTATTGGCATTGCATCTGACAGATTTAACAAAATAAAATACCCAGATGAAACAAGTTTTACTTTTAGCCGTATTGATTTTATTTTCAATTTCTATTTATTCTCAAATTCCAGGGCCACCTGTTCCCGCGGGATATACACCACTTTATTTTTGTGATGATGAGAATTATGATGGCATAATCAACTTAAATTTAACTGAATTAGAGCCCAATGTTGTATTTGGTGAGAGTGTTTTAGATTATTCATTTACATATACTTATAGCTTAGCTTTTGATACTGTAATTCTTCCTTTGGAAAACCCAAGTAACTTTACAAATAGCTCTAATGGGCAAGTTGTGTATATAAAAGCAACTCACAATATTACGGGTGATTGGAAGTTAAGTACTTATGTAATAAATGTAATACATCAATTTAATGTTAATAAACCTTCAGATTTAATTGTCTGTGATGCTAATAATAGTGGAATAAATACATTTGTCCTTTCAACAAAAAACGAAGAAATTTTAGCGGGTCTAAACCCATATATTTATGAAGTTAATTATTTTTTGACTTATAACGATGCTATAAACAGTCTAAATCCTCTTGATAAAAATTCTTATGATAATATTTCGAACCCGCAAATAGTATATGCAAGAGCAAACCCCCAAAATGGATCTAACTGTTTTGATATTGTGCCGTTAGAGCTAAATGTTCAAGACAGTTGTAGTGATATTGCTGTGTATTTAATTTCTACATCAGAGTTAAGACCTGGTTTTCAATATAGAAATGAGTTAGTTGTTAAAAATTTGAGTTCTAATATTCAATCAGGACAGGTGGAGTTTAAATATTATTCTTTATTGGAATTTTTTGGTTTAACTGAAGTGAATTTTGGTAATTCTTATTCTGAAACATCTACTGGATTTGTGTTGAATTTTAATAATTTAGCACCAAATCAAGAAGAAAAAGTTAAGATTCATATGAAAGCGCCTATGATTGAGCTTGGGACTATGATTACTAATGAGGCAACATATAATGGTACAGATGTAAATTCAAATAACAATATTTCGACTATTAAAGAAATTGTTATAGGTTCCTACGATCCCAACGATATTTTAGAATCCCACGGCCCAGAAATCCTGCACAGTAGTTTTGATTCAGATGATTATTTATATTATACAGTTAGATTTCAAAATGTTGGAACTGCCGATGCCATCAATGTGAAAATTGACAATACTTTAGATTCAAGATTAGATAAATCAACCATTCAAATGCTAAATTCCAGCCATAGCAATGTGTTTACAAGAGTTGACGACCAACTCAATTGGCAGTTTGATAACATACATTTGCCAAGTGAAAGTATGGATGAACCCAATAGTCATGGTTATGTGTATTATAAAATCAAGCCATTGGTAGGCTATAGCGTGGGAGATATCATCCCCAATAGGGCCGAAATCTATTTTGATTTTAATGCCCCTGTTATTACAAATACTTTTGAAACGGAATTTACCACAACGCTTTCAAACACTAAATTTAAGGATTCGGAATTTTCAATATTTCCAAACCCAGCAAACTATTTTGTAAAATTGAAGTTTAATAGGAATACAAATAATATTGTTAAAACATCTATTTATGATATTCAAGGAAAGCTTGTTTTTAATGAAGCTAAAACTGTTGAGAATGCAACAATGAAATTGGACGTTTCGCAATTTATAAAAGGGATGTACTTTTTAAAAGTGAATGATGGTAGTTCTGAAATCACTAAAAAGTTGATAGTAAAATAGAAAGCGCATAAATTAAGAATCAAAAGCTTCAGATAATTTCTGGAGCTTTTTTATTGTAATTTAGTTTCTTCAAAACCGACAGAAGAAATCACACCAATCAATTCAACATAAAATGAATAAATTACTTTTTTTAGTTATTCCGATTTTAATACTTTCCTGTAAAGACAATAAAAAAGAAGTTGTAAACTATTCCGAAGAAAATCTAGATGTAACCACAAGCATTTACCCAGAAAACATATCAAAAATATTTGATGCGCACGGTGGGTTGGATGCGTGGAACGCTATGCAATCTCTAGCATTTACCATGGAAAAACCAAATGGCGCAGAGGTAACCACCACCGATTTAAAAAGCAGAAAATCGCTCATTCAAATGCCAAACCATACGCTCGGTTTTGATGGCAATGATGTTTGGTTAAAAAACAAAGATACAACTGCTTACAAAGGAAAACCCCGATTTTACTATAATTTGATGTTCTATTTTTATGCCATGCCTTTTGTTTTAGCTGATAATGGCATTGCTTACGAAGATGCAGCATCTTTGGTATTTGAAAATAAAACCTATCCTGGCATTAAAATTTCTTATGAAAGTGGTGTGGGCGAATCTCCAGAAGATGAATATATTCTATATTATGATGCCGAAACCCATCAAATGGCTTGGCTAGCTTATACCGTAACTTATTTCACTAAAGAAAAAGCCAAACAATTCAATTTTATAAAATACAGACATTGGCAAACGGTGAATGGTTTGTTGTTGCCAGAAACTTTAACATGGTACAACCATGAAAATAACTTGCCAACAACAAAGCGCAACGATGTGACATTTACAGATGTGATGCTTTCAAAAGAAAAGCCAAACGAAGCCCTTTTTGAAATTCCAGAAGGTGCGGAAGTTGTGGAGTAATTTTGATTTTAGTCGCAGCTGCAGTCAAGTTTTCACTTAATATTAAAAACTTTGTGCCTTAGCGGCTTTGCGCGACATTAAAATTTTCAAAATAATTAACATAAAGCGCCACTACATAATTATAACTTTGCATGCCCTTGTCTTGCTTATTGGCTTTTAAATAGGAACTGTATGTTTTTTTAAATACGGGTTCAAAAGGATTCTCATAGTTTTCCCAAAAGGTACGGACTTCTTTGTAGTTTTCTAAAATGCCATAGTTTACGTTTTTAACGATTGCTTCATAAAGCGCTTCATCTCGTCTGTAAATTTCATTCAAACAAAACCGTAACGCAAAGGCATAGCCCGCATATTCAAAATACACGTCATCATTATTTATAGCCGCCAAGCACCCAATAAAATTGGCTTCATTTTCAGCAGCAAATCCCAATTGGTGAGCAATTTCGTGCGAGGTTGTGGTCGGGAATTTATAAACTGGAATCAATCCATCTACTTGCGCTTCGTTGGTCAACGGGTTCAAATACCCACTAAAACCCATATAAGTTAATGGGTAGCTGAACAATGATTTTTTTACGCTCCGTGGGTGGTATGCTAGATGCGGAAATTCTTTTTTCAATCCGTCGTAGCCATCAGCGGCCATTTTCATAATGTCTGTTTTACTGTAAGGCACATCCACTTTAGTACTATCGTTTTTGCTAATTGAAATATGTAGTGTGTTTGTCTTTAAAATCAGTTTTTCGGTAACAGCAATCAATTGTTCCGTGGTATAATCAGCTTCCAGTTCCAGACTTTTATGAAGCGGCAATCGGTAGTAATTCATGCCCCAAAATAAATGGAATGCAAAATATACAATTGCTAGTGCACTAAACAGGTCTGAAAACCAATGAATTGTGTCTTTTCTAAGTCGATTTCTGTTTACAATTAGCCATCTTATGATATAAATAATAGCCAAAGCATACACCAAATCGCCAAATGAAAATGGCAACCAACCCAACACATACCTAAATAGTTTTGAAATATACGGATACAGTCCGTTGCTGTAATACCGTTCAATAAATTCTGGGAATTGCCCCAACAGTTTAACCAACAAAAATTGCGGAATGATGGACAACGCAATGATAATTTTTTTCCTTCTCAGCATGTTTCAAAAATAGTGAATTGTATTTACAATTATTTAGGTCTGTTAGGTTTTAAAAACCAAATAGGTCTTGTTATCTTAGCGACTTACTTTTTTAAATTATGAGCCAAGAAATAAGACAACTTCAACCGCAAGCACTTTGGAATAAATTTGCTGATTTAAACGCCGTGCCCCGTGGGTCAAAAAAAGAAGCACGTGTGATTGCTTTTATGAAAGTGTTTGGTAAAAATCTGGGATTGGAAACCATAGAAGATGAAGTGGGTAACGTGATTGTAAAAAAACCAGCAACCAAAGGCATGGAAAACAGAACCACCATTGTCATGCAATCGCATTTGGATATGGTGCACCAAAAAAATAACGATACTGTTTTTGATTTCGATACCCAAGGGATTGATATGTACGTGGATGGCGATTGGGTAAAAGCCAATGGAACGACATTGGGAGCGGATAACGGTTTGGGTGTTGCCACGATAATGGCCATTTTGGAAAGTACAGATATTGCGCATCCTGCTATAGAAGCCTTGTTTACCATTGATGAAGAAACAGGTATGACGGGAGCTATGGGTTTAAAAGGCGGCTTGCTTTCGGGTGGTATTTTGTTGAATTTAGATACTGAAGAAGATGATGAAATAGGTGTTGGCTGTGCTGGAGGCACGGATATTACCGCCACAAGAGATTATCACGAAGAGGAAACGCCTGAATTTAAAATAGGATATTCCATAACAGTGAAAGGTTTGCAAGGCGGCCATTCGGGCATGCAAATACATGAAGGTTTAGGCAATGCCAATAAAATCATGAACCGTTTGTTGTTTGATGGTTTTGAGAATTATGGCTTTCGCCTTTCAGAAATGGATGGCGGTAGTCTGCGTAATGCCATTCCGCGGGAAAGTAAAGCCATTGTAGCGATTGATGCCATCCATGAAGATGCTTTTATTTTGGAAATGGCGCAAATCTCACGAGCTATTCAAGCTGAATTAAAAACGATGGAACCCGATTTGGTCGTTAATATTTCTAAAGTGGAAACGCCAAAAAACATTATGGATCTGGGCGTTCAAGAAGGATTTACCAGAGCTATGTATGCGGCTGTAAATGGCGTGTATCGCATGAGTGCCGATATTCCAGATTTGGTGGAAACCTCAAACAATATCGCACGAGTAATAGTCAAAGATGGCACTATTTATATAGGTTGTTTAACACGATCTTCGGTGGAAAGTTCCAAACTGGATTTAGCAAATACCTTGCGTGCTACGTTTGAACTTACGGGTTGTGAAGTGGAATTCTCTGGCGATTATCCGGGGTGGACACCAAACATGGATTCTCCTATTTTAAAAGTGATGACCAAAATTTATGAAGATCTAAACGGCGAAAAACCACATGTAGCGGCTTGCCACGCTGGATTGGAATGCGGCATTCTCGGGCAAAATTATCCCGACATGGATATGATTAGTTTTGGCCCAACCATTAAAGGTGCGCACTCGCCAGATGAACGCGCCCAGATTTCATCGGTTCAAAAATATTGGAAACTTGTTTTGGAGGTTTTGAAGGCGGTTCCTGTAAAGTGATGTTTTTCTATAAGCTGACGTTTAATTGTCTCATATATCTTGAAAAGTAGCGGATTTATGTGTGTTCTTTTTAGGTTTGAATATAATAAGATAGCAGTTAAAAATAGAATGTAATGTTTAGCTCCTAACTGCTTTTATTGCTATGGCTTAAGTTGGCAATAGCTTATTTGCCTAACTCCATGTTGGTACTTATTGCAATTCGGTTCCAAGCATTTATTGTTATTACTATCATTATGACTTGAGCAATATAATTTTGATTAAAAATTTGTGTTGCTTTATTATAAGTTTTACTAGACAAACCTTGATTGTGAATTAAAGTAATTTCTTCTGTAATTTCCAGAATTACTTTTTCTTCTTCTGTAAATAAATTCGTTTCTCTCCAAGCGTTCAATAAAAAAATACGCTGATCTGTTTCCCCATTTTTTAGTGCGTCTTTTGTGTGCATATCAATACAAAATGCACAACGGTTTATTTGTGATGCACGAATTTTTATCAATTCCTTGTGCGATTTGCTTAACTGAGTGGTTGTCAGGTAATTTTCTAAAGCATACATTGCTTTGTATGCTTGTGGTTCAGTTTTGTTGATGTTGACTCTTGTTTCCATTTTATTCTTATTTTTAAATTAATAGAACAAAGGTCGGGCACAAAAGAAACAAAAAACTTAAACTGGTTTAAGAACGTTTCTGATTTCTAATTTCACTCAAATATTCAGGAGTAAAACCTAAAAATGAAGCAATTAAATATTGGGGTACACGTTGTACAAATTCGGGTTGATTTCTACAAAGTTGGTGATAGAATTCCTCTTTAGAAAACTCATATAAATATTTAATTCTCATTTGTGAAGCAGCATAGGCACGTTGATATATAAATCTGAAATAACGTTCCATTTTAGGATGTTCTGTCAATAATTTGTCTTGAGACTGTTTGTCAATTGTTAAAATTTCAGACTTTTCTACTGCTTGAATATGAAACTCTGTTGGTAATTCATGTTCATACGCGATATTATCAGTAATCCACCAATTTTCAATGGCAAATTCAGTTGTTTGTTCTACACCTTTATTGTTTATAAAGAATTTTCTTAAACAACCATTCAGTACAAAAAAATGCATTTTACAGATTTGTCCTTGAATAAGTAAATTTTCTTTTTTTCGAACCTTTATTGTTTTGAAAAAATTAAAAATAGAAGCAAATTCGATTTCATTTATTTCAGTAAATTTTTCTAAATGGGTGTGAAATATCAGAGACATCTATTTTCTGTAATTATGATTTTAGCTAATACAAAAATAAAATTCCGTTTCAATGGACTCTATCGATGAGTGAAACGAAGGTAATTGAAATTTTCTACAAAGTAAAATTATGAATACCCAAATTACGGCACCGGGTCATACCCAGAACCGCCCCAAGGATGGCAGCTAAAAATACGTTTTATAGCCAGCCAACCTCCTTTAAACAAACCGTGTTTTTTTAAGGCTTCTTTGGAATAATGCGAACAGGTTGGGGAATATCTGCAAGTAGCAGGTGTTAATGGCGATATCAAGGTTTGATACACTTTTATCAAAACCAAAAACGGTGCGATGAGTAGTTTTTTCATGTGTAACTTCTATAAATGCGAATTTGTCATTCCTGCGAAGGCAGGAAGAATGACAGACGTTTCTAATTTACACTAAACGTCGTCCCGTCCTTTCCATCTTTAAGCTGGATACCCACTTCTGCCAATTCATCACGAATTTTATCGGATAGCGCAAAATCTTTATTGGCTCTGGCATCTTGCCTAAGTTGTATTAAAATGTCAACAGCCGCAGCTAATTTATCGGTTCCAGATTCTTTTTTGGTCACGTTTTCAAGTCCCAACACATCAAAAGTAAAGGTGTTTATAGTGTCTTTTAAAGTTTGTAAATCTTCCGGTGTAACCGTTAAAGTACCATCTTTTATCTGATTGATGAATTTGGCGCTTTCAAATAAATGAGCGATTAAAATGGGGGAATTAAAGTCGTCATTCATCGCATCATAACAATTTTGTTTCCATGCGCTGATATCTAAAGACGATGTGTTTGATGCTTTCAAACCATCCAAAAGATTGATGGCATCCATCAATCTATAAAAACCTTTTTCGCTGGCGGCCAAGCCATCATCTGTTAAATCTAAAATACTTCTGTAAGACGATTGTGCTGTAAAAAAACGAATCACGCTTGGGGCGTAAGCTTTACTGAAAAAAGGATTGTTTCCAGATAATAACTCATCTGGATTTACTGTGTTTCCTGTGGTTTTGGACATGCGTTGTCCGTTCAATTCCAACATATTGGCGTGCATCCAATAATTGACAGGACTTTGGCCTTTGGCGGCTTCGTTTTGGGCAATTTCACATTCGTGATGCGGGAATTTTAAATCCATGCCACCACCGTGAATATCAAAATGGTCGCCTAAATATTTGGTGCTCATGGCAGTACATTCCAAGTGCCAGCCCGGGAATCCGTCGCTCCAAGGTGATGGCCAACGCATGATGTGTTGCGGTTCTGCTTTTTTCCAAAGGGCGAAATCTTGTGGATTTTTTTTATCACTTTGCCCATCCAACGCACGGGTGTTATGGATTAAATCCTCCAATTTGCGTTTGCTCAACTTTCCGTATTCATGGATTTCATTGAACTTGTGGACATCAAAATAAACCGAGCCATTCACTTCATAAGCAAAGCCATTTTCGATAATGGTGTTTATCAATTCAATTTGTTCGATAATATGTCCTGTTGCCGTGGGCTCAATACTGGGCGGTAAAAAGTTGAAGGTGTTGAGTATGTTATGAAAATCAACGGTATAACGTTGCACCACTTCCATGGGTTCAATCTGTTCTAAACGTGCTTTTTTTGTGATTTTATCTTCGCCAGCATCGGCATCATTTTCCAAATGCCCAGCATCTGTTATATTCCTAACATACCGCACTTTATACCCCAAATGTTTTAAGTAACGGAAAATCATATCAAACGACATAAATGTCCGTACATTACCCAAGTGTACATTGCTATAAACCGTCGGGCCACAAACGTACATGCCAATATGGCCTTCGTTTATGGGTTTGAAAATCTCTTTCTTTCCGGAAAGTGAATTATGTATTTTTATCTGGTTTGATTGGTATAACTGCATGATTGATTTTTCAACTGAACAACAAATCTTACCCTGAGCGAAGTTGAAGGGCAACTAAACAAAATTAAAACTTCGTCTCTAATTTAATGTAATCCAAAAATTCGCGTCGTGTTGACATGTCTTTGAATTTTCCACCAAATTCTGAAGTTACGGTGCTACTTTCAATGTCCCGGATACCTCTGGAATTTACGCATAAATGTTTAGCGTCAATCACACATGCTACATCTTTAGTGTTTAAAACCTCTTGAAGTTCTCTTACCACTTGAATGGTCAATCGTTCTTGAACCTGCGGACGTTTTGCAAAATAATCAACAATACGGTTCATTTTTGATAGGCCAACAACGGTTCCGTTAGAAATATAAGCAATATGGGCTTTGCCGACAATGGGCAATAAATGGTGCTCGCAAGTTGAATACACGGTAATGTTTTTTTCAACCAACATTTCGCCGTATTTGTATTTGTTTTCAAAGGTGGATGCGCTTGGTTTTTTCTTAGGATCTAAACCTCCAAAAAGTTCTTTAACAAACATTTTAGCAACTCTATTAGGTGTTCCGTTTAGGCTGTCATCACTCAAATCAAGGCCTA
>CAXBNH010000057.1:0-12584 GCA_963976905.1 uncultured Algibacter sp. | reverse complement strand
TGGTTTCTTTTGCCTGTGGTGCTGCTTTTTGTATGCGTTCTCTTATTTTGGTCAATATATATGCAACATCATCTGGAAATCCTGTAATGTAATCATCCATGTTTTTATAGGCCTTCTTTTCCATTTTTTCTGGTATTTCTATTCAAGCAGTTCACATTTGTAGCCATGTTGTTCCAAAATCTGAATGACTTCTGTGGTATGAATTGTGCAGTTTTCAATTCTTAAAATCCTGTCGCAATCTTCCAAATCAAAATTAATTCTGGAATTTGGGATTTCTTTTGCCAATTCCAACAACAAATCATTTGCCGTTTTTTTATTTGTGATATTCGTTTTAAAGACTTCAATCATGAGCTTTTGGTTCTGTTCACTATCACTTTATGGGCTTGTAACTTATGGTAATACACATAAGAAACCATTAAAATGGCCAATATAATGAGCGGAAAGAATGTCATGGCACTCAACCCATCTACCGCCCAATGGCTAATAAACGCAAAGAGAAAATCGAAGGTAAAACCTGCGTACGCCCATTCTTTTAATCTTGCTGGCGCTTGTGGAATAACAAGTATCAAAGCACCAAGTACTTTAAAAACAACTAATGCTACACCAAAATAATCGGGATAGCCCAAATGCCTAATGCCTTCTTTAGCCATTTCGGTCTGAGAGGTAAATGCTGGCATAACACCTTCAAAAAGGAAAATGATGATGGTAGCCGTCCAAAATATAATTTTATGTGATTTCATTTTATTTGAATTATTTAGTTAAAATTAAAAAATATCAACCTTTAAAAGCACTTTTTAAAGTTTCTATATCCAACTTTTTCATTGTCATAAAGGCTTTGAATAGGCATTCGGTCTTTTCTTTTTCACCACTTTTTAGCAGCTCCATCAAAACGGTTGGAACAATTTGCCACGATACCCCAAATTTATCTTTTAACCAGCCACATTGCTGTGCTTTTGGGTCGCCCCCATTTCCTAATTTTTTCCAATAATAGTCTATTTCATCTTGGTCTTTGCAATGCACGATAAACGACATGGCTTCATTGAACCTAAACGCACCGTCCTGCCCAGCATCCATAACCATAAAATTTTGTCCCAACAGTTGGAACTGGGCATGTTTTACAAAACCTTCTGGAGCAATTTCTTCTTTTTCATATTTTTTGATGCCATCGATATTGGAGTGTTTGAAAATGTCTGTATAAAAACGCAGCGCTTCTTCTGCATGACCTCTCTGTGGCCCCATATATAACAATGACGGACTTATTTTTTGAGTGGTTTCATCGCCTTCGCGTAACATGAACTGCCAACTTACACCAAACCTGTCTTGAACCCATCCGTATTTTCCACTCCAATCATAGCGATCCAATGGCATCAAAATATTCCCACCTTCACAAAAATTGGCCCAAAGATTATTTTCTTCTACTTCAGTATCGCACATCACAAAAAAGGAAATGGATGGATTCAACTTAAAAATTGGGCCGCCATTGAGTCCCACCATTTTATAATTTTCAATCTGAAACTCGATGGTCATCACCTGTCCTTCTTTTTGTCCATGAATTTCTTGACCTTCCTTGGCGTAATAGGTCTTTCCTCCTATTTTTGAATTTCCAAAAATAGATGTATAAAATTTTGCAGCCTCTTCAGCTTCCTTATTAAACCAAAGGTTCGGAATAATATTCTGATTTGTTTCCATACTTATTATTATTGAGGTAATTTACTCATATCCGAATACATGATCTCCCATTGGTGGCCATCTAAATCTTCAAAACTTTTTAGGTACATCCAGCCATGGTCTTGGGCATCCATATAAGTTTTTCCACCTGCCGACACCGCTTTTTCAACCATTTCATTAACCTCTTTTTTAGTCTCAACATCAATAGCAATGAGAACTTCTGTTGTTTGTTTCGCATCTGAAACAGGTTTTTTCGTAAATGTTGCAAACATTGGTTTGGTAAGCAACATACTATAAATATTTTCACCAAGCACCAAACAGGCCGCTTTGTCATCTGTAAATTGCATATTGAAGGTAAAACCTAGTTTTTTAAAAAAATCTATGGACTTTTTTAAATCGCTTACTGGAAGGTTAATAAATATTTGCTTTGCCATGATTTGTTTTTTATTATTTAGATTGTTCTGATAATCGTTTGATTCTACACAATGTCTTTGGAAAGGTTTCATTAAAATAATTGGCTTATTTTCCATTATCATTTTCAATAGAAACCATCCATAAATTGTATGAATCAGCTTATTATATTTGAAAATTAAAAACCTGCCTTACAAAGCTACAAATCAAATTACAATCTTAAGGTGTGCAAATACGTCATTATAAAGGGTTGATTACGACATCTAAATGGTTTACATTTGAAATAAAGAATTCTATTATGAAACACGTTTCTATTTACATCCCAAAAGGGCATTATAGTATAGTAAACATTGAAGGCGCTCATCAAATGCTGAATTGGGTAAACGCCTATTATCAACAAATGGGCAAGTTACCTTTATTTAATATTGAATTGGTAGGTATTGAAAAAACCTCAACGCAGAACAACGGGCTTTTTGCCATCCATCCACAAAAACACATCCATGATGTAAAAAAAACGGACTTGATTATCATTCCCGCGATTCATGGTGATTTGAACGAAAATTTAAAAACCAATGCCGAACTCATACCTTGGCTAACAAAACATTACAAGCAAGGTTCAGAATTGGTAAGTTTTTGTATTGGGGCATTTTATCTTGCCGCCACAGGGCTTTTGGATGGTAAGCCCTGCTCCACACATTGGGGTTATGCCAATGAATTCAGGAACATGTTCCCAAAAGCCAATTTGATGGATGACAAAATCATGACAGAAAGCAATGGTATTTACACCAGTGGCGGCGCCTATTCTTTTACCAATTTATTGATTTATCTCATTGAAAAATACGCTGGCCGTGAAGTGGCCATTATGGTATCCAAAGGTTTTATGGTAGATATTGACAAGAACAGCCAATCGCCTTTCATTATTTTCACAGGTCAAAAAACACATGACGATAAGGATATATTGGGAGCACAACACTATATTGAGAACCATTTTAAAGACAAAATCACTGTGGATGATTTATGCAACAATACCAATATGGCTCGACGGACCTTTGAGCGTCGATTCAAAAAAGCGACCACAAACACCGTTTTGGAATACATACAACGCGTTAAAATAGAAGCTGCAAAAAAAGAACTGGAATTTGGCAGAAAAACCGTGAACGAAGTCATGTACGACGTTGGGTATAACGACAACAAAGCCTTCAGGGAGGTCTTTAAAAAAATAACCAATATGACGCCTTTTGATTATAGAAATAGATATACCAATGCGGTTGTATAATAGCTATTTTAAATAGAAAAAGCACCACAAAATATTGCGGTGCCCGTCAAAATATAATCCTATTGATTATTTAATTAATTCAAATTGGGTTGTGGTGTCATTCTTAAATATGGCTTTATTTCTTTGTGGCCTTTAGGGAACATCCCCGGTATTTGCTCATTGGTAATGGCAGGCGAAATAACCACATCTTCCCCATTTTTCCAGTTTGCAGGTGTGGCCACTTTGTGATAGGCCGTTAATTGTAAGGAATCAATCACACGTAATAATTCATCAAAATTCCTACCAGTTGACGCTGGGTAGGTAATAATCAATTTTACTTTTTTATCGTTCCCAATAACAAAAACAGAACGTACTGTTAATTTATCATTGGCATTGGGATGGATCATATCATAAAGTTCGGATACTTTTCTATCTTCATCTGCGATGATAGGAAAATTGACCGTGGTATTTTGGGTTTCATTGATATCATTGACCCATCCTTTATGCGACTCTAAACCATCTACGCTCAATGCCACTACTTTTACGTTTCGTTTATCAAATTCTGCTTTATATTTTGCTACAGTGCCCAATTCTGTTGTACAAACGGGCGTATAATCTGCTGGATGTGAAAACAAGATCCCCCAACCATCACCTAGCCACTTATGAAAATCAATCGTGCCTTCTGTGGATTGTGCTGTAAAATTCGGGGCTTCATCTCCTAATCTAATTGTTGCCATGTTATTGTTTTTTTATGTTTATAAAATTGTTTTTGAAGTAAAAACTTCATTCTAGCTAAGATACAATTTTATTATTTCAACCTAAAATACTGACGTTATATATATGTTAAAAATATCTTGTAAAAACTAACATATATCATTATAAAATACACATCAAATCAATTAACTTTGTGTTTTAAATTTAAAGTTATCAAAATGAATTTTAGAATAGAGAAAGATACTATGGGCGAGGTACAAGTACCAGCCGATAAACTATGGGGTGCACAAACAGAACGTTCTAGAAATAATTTCAAAATAGGGCCTTCTGCCTCTATGCCATTAGAAATCATTTACGGTTTTGCCTACTTAAAAAAAGCAGCCGCATTTACCAATTGCGAACTGGGCGTATTGCCTATTGAAAAACGCGATTTAATTGCACAGGTATGCGATGAAATTTTGGAAGGCAAACACGACGACCAATTTCCATTGGTTATTTGGCAAACAGGTTCTGGCACACAGAGCAACATGAACGTGAATGAAGTGATTGCCAACAGAGCGCAACAATTGGCCGGAAAAGTGATTGGCGATGGCGACAAAGTTATTCAACCCAATGACGATGTGAACAAATCACAATCATCAAACGATACTTTCCCTACAGGCATGCACATTGCTGCTTACAAAAGAATTGTTGAAACTACCATTCCTGGAGTAAAACAATTACATGATACTTTAAAAAAGAAATCGGAAACCTTTAAAAGCGTGGTTAAAATTGGCCGTACCCATTTAATGGATGCCACACCACTTACACTAGGCCAAGAGCTTTCTGGTTATGTAGCGCAATTGGACCATGGTATTAAAGCCCTAGAAAACACCCTGCCGCATTTAAGCGAACTGGCTCTGGGCGGTACTGCTGTTGGCACTGGTTTAAACACGCCAAAAGGCTATAGCAAACGCGTGGCGGAATATATTGCAAAATTTACTGAATTACCTTTTATAACAGCTCCTAACAAATTTGAGGCGTTAGCTGCCCATGATGCCTTGGTTGAGACCCATGGTGCTTTAAAACAATTGGCCGTGTCCTTAAACAAAATAGCCCATGACATAAGAATGATGGCGTCTGGCCCACGTTCTGGCATTGGAGAAATCATCATCCCTGCCAACGAACCTGGAAGTTCTATTATGCCAGGAAAAGTAAACCCAACCCAATGTGAAGCTTTAACCATGGTTTGTGCCCAAGTAATAGGGAATGATGTAGCGGTTTCTGTTGGTGGTATGCAAGGGCATTATGAACTGAACGTTTTTAAACCTGTTATGGCTGCCAATGTATTGCAATCTGCGCAACTCATTGGTAACGCTTGTGTTAGCTTTGATGAAAATTGCGCTATTGGTATTGAACCAAACAGAGAAGTCATTACAAAACTACTCAACAATTCATTGATGCTGGTAACTGCTTTAAATACGAAAATTGGGTATTATAAAGCTGCTGAAATTGCCAATACAGCACATAAAAACGGAACGACCTTAAAAGAAGAAGCTATTAATTTGGGCTATGTAACTGCCGAAGATTATGATGCTTGGGTAAAACCTGAAGATATGGTTGGTGGTTTAAAATAATACCCCCTCATTATAAAACATAAAAAAACAGGTATAAAAATTATACCTGTTTTTTTTTGGTTAGTTAGCTATTAATCTCACGTCTTTTAAAGTTCCTAACGGAAATCGGGGTAAATATATAGATTTGAATCATTCTATTCGTTAACATTTGTTAATTGATTGTGTTTATTTTTTTTCGTATCCTACTTAACTGAACAGGGGTTATACTCAAATAAGACGCTATTTGATATTGCGGAATCAAGGTATCAATATCTAAAATTTCTTTTTTTAAAGCTAAATAACGTTGGGTCGCATCCATGGAAATAAGTTCCAATTGACGTTTTTCATATTCCATGAAAATATTTTCCAAAGCTTTTATGTACAGCTTACTGATGCTCAAATCATTATTTACCAAATCCATAAAGGCATCGAAATTCAGTTCATATAGTTTACAATCCGTTAGCGTTTCATAAGTAAGCCTGGATGTTTCTTTGGTTATCAATGCAGTTAGCGAAGCAACGAAACTCAACGGAAGGAAAAATTTTTTATTGAACTCTTTCCCTTCTTCAGAGCTCAAATACACACGCATCATTCCAGAAATAAGCAAATATATTTTCTTGGGTGATTCTCCAGCTTTAATCAATGGTTTGCCTGCTTCTAAAGTTATTAATGTAGATATTTTTTGAAGTTTTGAAAAGGTAGTTTCATCAATATTGCTAAAGCTGTTTAAAAAAGAATAATTTGTATCCAATTTCTATCGTGTTTGGTTTGGTCAACCAAATTAAAACCAAATTAATGGACTTTATAAAAGTTTTCGATAAGGTTTAAATATTTTAGGATATATCGATGAAATACATTAGGACTTTTCTCCCTGTTGTGATTGAACTTTCTGAATAATAGCTTTTAAGCGCTCTTTTCTGGTGTTTTTTTCAGATTTTAATTTGTTCACTTTGCGAGCTATCAATTTGGCATACTTTGCTTTATTCTTAGTATTTTTGTCCCGACCCGTTTTTGCCATGGCAACACATTACTTTTATCTTATTAAAAAATTAAATCACTTTAAAACCGCATGTCCAAAGTTTACTTTAAAATCCACACACCAAATAAGCACATGATCGTAAACCGAATAATCCACATTATCAGGTAAAGTATATTCGTAATTACCTTGAATTCCTTTTAAAACACCTAAACTTATATAAGTAGAGGCGCTTGTGTTAGTGGCTAAATATACTTCTAAAACGGGACCATTGTCTGTTTTAAAATCAGTCAATGACAAACTGGTTTTTGCATTATTAACGGCTGCTACACCTGTGGTTGTATGGGCCCCTGAAACAAAATTGCCCTTATAACTAATTTTTGATTCCTCCATTGGGTCATCATCTTTCGGAAGCATTTGCATACCCATATCATCCTCCATGACCTTTTTATCCGGAACATTTTCATCGGAAGTGCTACAAGAATGAAAAAAAACGACCATTAAAACTACTAAAAAGAAAGATTTCATATCTGATACAATTATTGTCTTTCATTAAGACGTACAGAAATTGGATACTTTACATTTTATTTTTAATTTCTTGCTTAAGTTTCTTAAAATCAAATTATCAAAAGATTACTTTTTGTGAAATTTAGTATAATTTCGGCAAGCGAAAAGACCTAATCCGCTTACAAAACCGATGATTCTCTATTTTTGTGATTTCAAGAAAGTATTTTGCTCTTCCATCAAGTCGGTAAGTTTTGAAAGCAGCTCAATATCTTTTGGCGTTGCTACCGTTTTATCTTTGGTATCATGTGATTTTTTACGCAGGCTGTTCATAAACTTAACGACTATAAAAACCGTGAACCCAATAATGATAAAATCCAGAAAAGCTTCGCCCAAAGCGCCATAACCGATAGCAACTTCATCTGTAACAATGGTGCCTTCGGCATTTAAAACAGCATCTCTTAAGATGATGCGCTTATCTTCAAAATTAACACCATCCGTAAGCAACGACAAAGGTGGCAAAAACACCTTTTTTACCAATACATCAATCACTTTATTAAAGGCTGCCCCAATGATAATACCAATGGCCATATCCATCATGTTACCTTTAACAGCAAATTCCTTAAACTCTTTAAACAGTTTCATTTGCACGAAAGGTTACTTTTTATAAAACTTAGCATAACTTCTATACGCAAAAAACCCTAGCAATGCCACCAAACCAACTGCCATGGCAATGACATTGAAACTTGCTATTTGCTGACCCGATTGATAAGAATGTAATCCTGATAGGTAAAAATTAACTCCAAAATATGTAAAAATGATAAATGAAAACGCAATGATAGACATCAGGTTTAAAAACCAACGGCCGCGCAATCCCGGAATCAATCGCATGTGGATTACAAAAGCATAAATCATGATACTGATAAGTGCCCAAGTTTCCTTCGGGTCCCAGCCCCAATAGCGTCCCCAACTTTCATTGGCCCACATACCGCCCAAAAAGTTACCAATGGTAAGCATGACCAAGCCTACGGTTAAAGCCATTTCATTAATAATGGTAAGCTCTTTAATATTAAGATCCATTTTTTGCTTGTTGGTTTTATTGGTGAAAATCATGAGCAATAAAGCCGTAATCCCTAAAATCATGCCTAAAGCAAAAGGCCCGTAACTTGCCACAATCACAGCCACGTGAATCATAAGCCAATAACTATTCAAAACCGGTTGCAGATTGGCAATGGCTGGATCCATCCAATTCCAATGGGCAATCATCAACAACATGGCGGTTACAAAAGCGGTTGACGCCATGGTCAAATCACTTTTTCTACCAAAAGCCAAACCAAAAAACATGGTGGACCACGCTACGTAAAGCATGGACTCATAAGCATCGCTCCACGGCGCATGCCCCGAAATGTACCAACGCACAATCAGTCCTGCGGTATGTAAAAGGAACAGACCAAGTATGATAAACTTGAACACGGTAACCGCAATATTTATAGGCTTGCTTTTCTCTTTAAATATTTGAACAATCAAAATGATAAACAAGAATGACCCTGCATACAAATACCAACTGAACAGTTTTTTAAAAATGTCATATTCATTATAAAGCACTTCCGTCTTTATTTTATCTTCACTCAGCATCACAGAACCTCCGTATTTATGCTGTGTTTTTTTGAAAGCCTCCAGAATTTTATTGGCTTCGGAAAAATCACCTGTCTGTTTCGCATTGTTTAGTGTGTATAAATAAGCTCGAAATCCATTTTTTACAAAATTCGCATATAAGGAATCTTGGATTTTATCTTGAAATGCTGGTAATTCCGAAGTTGAAATCCACTTATTATTTTCATCATCGGGAATGGGGAATATTTTTAGCGACTCACCTTCAATGGTATTGTACAATAAACTGACCCGATGACTGGCCTCCAACAATTCTTTTTGATAGCCATTGGGGGTCAAGGTTTTGGAAGCTTCATCCAAATAAGGTGCTAATTTATATTCGCCCCTATCTGTGAAAAAATCGGCAAGCGACACATACTTTTCACTTTCATCAACCCCAATAAGATGTCTAATGCTATCTGCTTTTTTCTTCGCTAAATAAATAATGGGCACATTGTACCAAAGCATCGGGCTTTCTTGAATGGACAGAAATACTTGGTTGGCATCCAAATCTTCATAGGTAATGTTTTTACTTAACTTCCGAAGCATTTCTGAAGCATAGGTATTTACGGGCATCATACGGCCGCCAATATCTTGAATGACCATCTTTCCAAAAAGCGAGGCATGCTCTTTAGGGGCTATGTTCGCTTTTAAAATAGAATCAATTTGTGTTTTTGTCGGTTTGGAGGCATGGTCGTGCCCATCGTTTTCTGAATGTTGTTGGGCAAAGGAGTTCAATCCAAAACACAACAATATAACCGTTAGTAATTTTGCTTTTTTCGACTTTATCTTTTCTAGTTGTTTTTCTAAATCTTTAAACCGTGAGCCTTTAATCAATAATATAGCCATCAACCCGAAATAAAGCAGAAAATACCCAATATATGTAATCAATGAACCCCAATAATCGTGGTTTACAGACAGGATTGTTCCTTTTTCATCGCCATCAAAACTGGATTGAAAAAATCGATAGCCGCCATGGTCTAATATGTTGTTCATAAAAATTTTGTAATCGTAACTCCCTTCTTTTTCATCAATAACTGTTACCTCGCTGGAAAAAGCGGAATAGCCCTTATCTGTTCCCGGGTAGCGTTCGGCCTCAAAGTCATTCAGTTTTATTGAAAAAGGCAGTTCCATTATTTTAGAACCGTAACGGATGCCAATATCCAAGCCACCAATATTTACATATTTAAAATTACTGTTTGTGCCCTTTCCGCCGAGTATGTCAATATTTTTAGATTCTCCATTGGTTGTTATCTTAAGCGCCAAACCATCTTCGCCATTTTTTAAAATCTCTGAAGCTTTTACAATATCAAATGTTCCTTTTACAACAGGCTTGGGGAACACCATCTGCATGTTGCCAATAACGTAGCGCGAACGCAATATCAATGGCTGCAATCTATCTTTTACCAAAGTACCTTGCGCCATAGTGGCCATGGTCATGTACTCGCCTTCAAAAGGCGATTTTATGGTCAATCCCTCATCAGAATGGGTTATGTTTATGGCACCTTCCGTGGGCTTATTAAGGGCGAATAATATATTGTGAATGCTTTGAACTTCTCCTGCTTTCAAAAAATGATTGTGTGGACCACTACCACTCGCTTCTACAATTTTTAAATAAGATTCGCCATTTTCATCGGGTACAATATCTTCTTCGGCCCCAACCATAAATTTTTCCAATTCGATGGTAACGGGCTGCTCATGGTATTTGGTTTCAATTTTAAAATCATTGTCCATGCGTCCCGAAAAATCAACTTCCCGTTCAATGGGCAAACGTTGTGGTACGCCGTCAATTTCATAATCGCCATCAATATAAGCCGTGACATAGGTTTTTTGTGAAAGAAAGGTGTTTTCCGTAGCGCCTTCACGAATGGCCATCATCCCTTCAAAACTGATGTACCTTGTGATGCCGGCACCTATTAGAATAAAAATAAACGCCAAGTGCAAGATCAATGTAGGCCACTTTTCCTTTTTGTGAAGGTTGTACCTAAAAATATTCCCAACAAAATTAATCACGAAAATCACCATAATGGCCTCAAACCACCAAGCGTTATAAATCAAGTTTCTAGTTAGTGCGGTTGGCGATGTATCCTGTCCGGCATCTAAAAATGTACCGGTAACCATTGCCGCAGCAAAAGCAAGAAATAAAACAGCAGTAAGTCGCGTTGAGAAAAGAATTTTGGCAAGTTTATTTTGCATGATGGAAAGTCCTTTTTAAGTCGTGCAAATTTAGGGATTTAAGTTTGTTTTAAAGTGTTAAAGTATTTAAAAAAATGTTTCTCGCAAAGGTGCAAAAGCGCGAAGATATTCTATCAATTTTACTGAAAACTGAAACTGTTTACTGAATACTGCGACTGCCTACTGCTTTTGACGTGCCTCAAATATTTTCAAATATAGAAACGTACCCATTTTTCGGGCACGGCTTTTGGCGTTATCGGCATAATCACCCTCAAAAAGCTCATCGATGGTTTCAAACCAAAGATTTATCCACAAACCAAAATGCAATTCTGAAATGCTGTTGTTGTTTTCTTTGTCCACTTTTACATGAGCTTCCAACGGATTGCCAAAATATTTGGTTTTTAAGAACAAACTGGATTCCCAAAAACTGGTCAGGTTTTCAATATGCGCATCCCAATCTTTTATCACGTCATTGAAAAAAGGCCCTAAAACAGTATCTTTTCTCACTTTTTTATAAAATGAGGATACTAAAAGATGTACGTCTGTTCTGGTGTTTATATCGGTTTTATCCATACTACAAAGTTAAGGCTTTTTGTTTTGCGCAACGTTTTGATGACATAAATTTTGGATTTGAAAAGCACTGTAACTTAGACCACAAAAAGCATTGGTAATTGGATTAAGCACTATTTTAGCAGATAGTTGCGCAAGGGATAGAAGCGGAAAGCCCGCAGCGAGGCACGAGCGAGGACTTGTAGAGGATAGCCCAACCCGTTTGGGATGCGCCTAAAAATTCATAATTCTACAGCTATAATTCATAATTCATTAGTATTTTAGCGGCATGATTTCAGTAGTAATTCTTGGCGCGGGCAATGTTGCCACACATTTGTTTAAAGCCCTTAGCAAAGCAGAACAAGTATCTGTAGCCCAATGGTACAACAGGCATATAGCTGCCATAAAACCATACGAAAACACGGTGTCCATTACCGATGATTTGAATGCCCTAAAAGATGCCGATGTTTACATATTGGCGGTGAGCGATGATGTGGTTTCAAAACTATCGTCACAACTTCCTTTTGAAAATAGATTGGTGCTACATACGTCGGGCAGCGTAAGTGTTTATGATATTGATAAAAAACATAAACGCGGTGTTTTGTACCCGTTACAAACTTTTAGTAAACACACTGACATTGATTTTGATAATGTGCCAATTTGCTATGAAACGTTGGACAAAAAAAGTTACCCTATTTTAAAAGCCTTGGCAAAAAGTACTGGGGGACCTTCAAAACGAATCAATAGCGACCAACGCCGTGTACTGCATCTGGCTGCTGTTTTTGTGAATAATTTTACGAATCAGCTATATAGAATCGGACATGAAATTACAGAAAGTGAAGGTGCTGAATTTGATTTATTAAAACCTCTCATTTTAGAAACCGCAAAAAAAATTCAAGAATCTTCGCCATATATGGCACAAACGGGTCCTGCGAAACGCCACGATAAAAAAACCATAAAAAAGCATTTGAAAGCACTTGAAAACGAACACCATAAAGCTATTTACGAACTGCTGACCGCATCGATACAACACACCCATGGAAGAAAAAAGTTATAAAGAATATTTAAATCATATTACCACCTTTAT
>CAXBNH010000056.1:0-12672 GCA_963976905.1 uncultured Algibacter sp. | reverse complement strand
TAAAATTTAAAATTAATCAAAATTTAAACTTTACACACTTAATGAGATACTACCATAATTATTCTGCTTTAAAAGTCTTTTTAATTTTCCCTCATCTTTCTTTCTATCATAATAAGTTTTAAGTTTCTTATTTTGATTCCATTTTTCAAATTTAGTGTACTCAGTAAAAAACACGGCATCATGCAATTCTAAGCCATTTGGAGGGTTTATAGAATCAATTATTAATAGTTTATCAAATTGTTTAACAAACTCTCTAAAAAGATGGCTATATGCGTTGATATTAATATCTGTTAAACTATAGATATTCAATCTATTCAAAATTCTCTTTGCCGTAATCTTTAATTCTATTCTAATTAAATTAGAAGTTGCTATTCTGGATTCTTCTCCCTTTGCATAAATCTTCATTCTGTACTCTTTAACTCCAAATTCCTTTATAACTCCATCAGCCTTATATTTCTGTCTTCTGTTATGAATGTCATAATTCCAGAGTAGTATATTTTCCTTAATAACATCACTAACAGCATAGCTAGTAGCAAGATTAAATCCAAATTCCAGATTAGTAATTACCGTTTCTGCTTTATCAAGTTTAAAAAACTCGCAAACCCAATTTAACGCAAATAGGCAGTCTTCAATCTTAAAATCATCATGATTAATCTTTGTGCCGTATTTTAATAGATTATAAAACTTATGAATACTACCTTCAATATAAGCATAATCATTACTAATATTTACATCAAGATTATATAGCTTTCCTTTCTTTGGGTAATCACAAGCTTCGCCAGTAATTCTGTTATATGGGCTTTTTAAATCTAATAACCCCTCACACTCAATTAGAGATTCAAAAGAAGCTTTATCGTTAACTCTAAACCTTATAAAATCTAACATAATTAGGCTGCGTTTGAGTTAGACTCATTAAAATTCCCTTTTAAGAATTCCTCAACATCTCTTCTTAAGTAAAGTGGTTTCTTTCCTGATTTTCTTTTTGGAACAAGTTTTCCCTTTTGCTCCCAATTCCATAAAGTTGTTAGTGAAGTTACTTTACAGATTTCAGCAACCTCTTTCCTAGTTAAGTACTCACTTTTTTGTTTAGTATTGACAACTTGCTTAATTACTACCTCTTTCTTTTTAAGAATAACATCCTCGATATTTTTAGTTAAAAGTTGTACTAATTCATTTAAGTCAATTGATGTTAAAACCACTTGTTTCATAATCATAATTTTTACAGTTAAATACATGATAAAGAGACAAATAATAACACCCAATAAAAATACTCTAATTTTAAAACAAGAGTGCTTTTTAAATTTAAAATTGTGAATTTAAACCGTTAATGAGATTACAACGGTTGAATTAGCTAATGCAGAAATATTTATTTTAAATTAAGAGTTTGGAGATAGTGCTTTTACAAAAGATTCTAGGCTTTTTCTACTTTTTTTGTTTTGAGTTTCCTTTTGATTTAGAAAATCCCTAGGCAAAAGAGCCTCTCCATTTAATAAAAAGAATTCAGAAGCAATTTCCCAATGCTTGTTTTTGGGGCTTCTAATCACTTTATGCCCTATAAGAAGTTTAATAAAATAGTATAGTGAAGACTTTTTGTCAATCCAGTTAATTTTGTTTTCTAATTGCTTTGCTTCAAACAGACATTTGAAAGTACTGAAATTTGTTAGCTTAGAAATAAACCCTCCCCCAATTAAATATTTAACAAATAGTTTTTCAAGTCTTTTATCTTCGGGGTGTTTATTAAAGTGGAAAGAAACAATAGCTTTTTTTAAGTAAAACCATTTAGACAAAGCTTCCCTATTAGTATTATTAAGTTCAAGATGATAAGATATAAATATTGATTTAAGAATATCTTTAATAGAACCAAGAATCAACAAAATTAGATTGTTAATAGCCCTATACTTTTCTACGCCCTTCCTTCTTTTTAATTGTCTTAAATCTTTTTGAATTCCCAATAGCTTTGAGACGATTTGATTTAAGTATTTTATTCTGTTTTCATGTAGCAAGTTCAATTCCAACTCAAAACAGTTATAGGCTGCCTCTTGGTATTCTCTTATATTATTAAAAATTGCTTGTGCCTTTTCAAAAGTGCTTACTGATGGGTAAACATTAAAATCATGGATATAACTCTCAATGAAAACAAAAGGATGCTCCACCCTATCTTTTAAATCTTCATCCTTAGCCCATGGGTTATAATTGATTACATAGAACTGGCTAAAATCCTTTTGCTTTAACATAATTAACTATTAACAAATTCATTTACATTAATATTTTCCCAATACTTTTTAAGCTTAACAGCATATTCTCTAGGAGTAATTTTTATGTACTTTAGAAACTGAGATTCAGTCTTATGCCCAGTAATCTTCATAATAGTAAGGGTGTCCAGTTTACCATAATGATTTGTCGCAAAACTACGCCTACAAACATGGCTTGAAATTAACTCATATTTTTTATATACACCACTTACTTTGCGGTGTATAGTTTTCTTTTTACCATTCCTCTCTATTTCTATTGGAGACATTTTAGCCCCTTTAATTTCATAAGTCAACCCTACATCCTTACAAACTTCTTTTATATAGTCATTAAACTTTGGGTCTGAAATTCTCCTAGGAAACCTACCTTTTCTTTTCTCCAATATCTTCTTAACGTTATTGTGCATAGGTACATAAACTGGAAAATCTGTTTTCAGCGTGTCTTTTTGGATAAAGCCTCCATCTAAATTAGACTTTGTTAATGTTAAAAGGTCTGACACCCTAAAACCAGTCCAACAACCTATAATTAACCAGTCTCTTGCATTATCCAAATAATCCTTATCAAATTTATGATTATTGATTTTATGAATCTCCTCCAAAGTCAAATAAGTATCTATTGTTTTGTTAGATGGCAATGAGAAGTCTGAACTTTTATAATTTATATTTACTTCGTAACCCTTCAATTCAGCTTTTCGACAAACTCGTTTTATAACAGATAAATACCCCCCAATCGTATTAGGGTTTAATTTCTGCTCCGTATCCAAGTATTCTATAAATGCTTCATGAAAAATTAAATCAATATCAGTTAACTTAACCAACTTTCCTGAATGATGCTCATAATCATTTAGCTTATTCTTTGTTGTCTCATAGTGTTGAATAGTTCTGTAACTAATTGGTTTGTTAGGCTTATCCAATCTTTTCTTTGCCGTATCTATAAAAGAATCCATGAATGTTGACAAAAACTGCTTTTCATCAATTTCTTCATCATTAGATTTTCTATTCAAAAATCCATCAATATTATTTCTAAGCCATTTATTGTTTATGATAACACCATCTACGGAATCTGAACTGTATTGCTTTTCAATATGAACTTTTAAATCCCTTAGCGTAGCATTAATTTTTTTATAATCAACTTCATCTGTAGGGTTTATTCTTTGTAAACTTGAACTAAATTTACCTTTGGGGGCTTTTATTCCAGTTGAGGCTTCTGTATCAAATTGACTACCCTGTTTAAACCTTAAGAGAATTGAATTTGATTTATTATTCGTTTTAATTCTGTATTGAGTTGATGCCATAATTAAAAGATTTCAACAAAGATACAAAAAACAGAATATCAAACACCCCTAAAAACACCCCTAAATAGAGTGAATTTTAATGAATACTTAAAATTCATTTAGATTCACTAAATTTAAAATAATCTAAAAAACCCTTTATACACAATGGATTTACAATAATTATGAATTAAATTGGAATCATTAAAAATCAAAGGGTATAGTCTTCTCGTGCGCACAAATTAGTTTTTTTTTAAATGAAACTTCTCTATTAAAGTTTAAGCCTTTAAAAATCCTTTTTCTATTTATCTAAAATATTTTACGTAATATTGTTTAACTTTTTCTAGTCAAAAATGAACAATATAAAAACACAATTCAGTATCAAGGATTTAGAAAACCTTACTGGCATAAAAGCTCACACCATTAGAATATGGGAAAAACGCTATGATTTATTGAGTCCTGATAGATCTGATACAAATATCAGAAACTATAGTTTGACCAGTTTTCAGAAATTGTTGAACATTTCTTATCTCAACAATAATGGTCTCAAAATATCTAAAATTGCAAACCTCAATGAAGCAGAAATCCCTGTAAAAGTTAGAGAAATTGCTTCTCGGGCAAAAGTAGAAGACCATGCCATTAACGCCTTTAAAATGGCCATGATCAATTTTGACCAAGTGCTTTTTTACAACACCTACAATAACCTAATTGAAAACAAAACGTTTAGCGACATATTCTATACGGTATTTCGGCCATTATTGAACGAAATCGGGCTACTATGGCAAACCCACACCATTACACCCGCCCACGAGCATTTCATTTCAATTCATATCAAACAAAAAATCCTACTTAATATTGAGCGTTTGCAAAGCTTAGAACCAAGGCCAAACTCTAAAACTTATATTTTGTTTTTGCCCGAAAACGAAATACATGACATCGGGCTACTGTTTATCAATTACCAATTAAGAAGCAAAGGCTACCACAGTATTTTTTTAGGTTCAAGCGTCCCCATGGAAAGCTTAACGGATTTGCTCGGTTTTTTTAACGATATTACATTTATATCCTATTTTACCGTAAACCCAGAAGAAAAAAATATTCCTAATTATATTGAAAAATTTGATGATCTGCTTTTGAAAAACAACTCCTGCAAACTAATGCTTTTAGGGAAAAAAATAGCTGATTTCGATACCAATACACTTCCTAAGAAAGTATCCATATTTAACTCAATTGAAAACTTCATTGAATATTTATAAACAAAATCATTTTGTTGTTTAACTTTTTATTATATTTGTTAAACAAATGAAAAAAACAATTTCTATAATAGGGTCTGGCTTCTCATCATTAGCGGCCGCTTGCTACTTAGCAAAAGCTGGTTATGCCGTTACTGTTTTTGAGAAAAATGATACCATTGGCGGGCGTGCAAGACAACTTAAAAAAGAAGGCTTTACTTTTGATATAGGTCCCACATGGTATTGGATGCCAGATGTATTTGAACGTTTTTTTGCAGATTTTGACAAACTTCCCGCTCAATATTACACACTAGACAAATTAAATCCTGCCTACAGCATTTATTTTGGAAAAAATGATAGGATTACCATTGAAGATTCCCTTGAAAAAATATCAGAAACGTTTGAAAAAGAAGAAGCCGGAAGCTCCGTCCAGCTTAAAAAATTTATAGGACAGGCCAAAAGCAACTACAATATAGCCATTAAAGATTTGGTTTACAACCCCGGTGTGTCTCCCATGGAGTTAATAACACCTTCAACCATAAAAAAAATAGATCAGTTTTTTAGCAACATTCAAAAAGACGTTCGCAAAGGATTTAAAAACGATAGATTGTCAAAAATACTAGAGTTCCCTGTATTGTTTTTAGGCGCAAAACCTAGTGATACCCCGTCGTTTTATAGTTTTATGAATTATGCCGATTTTGGTTTGGGCACCTTTCATCCCAAAAAAGGCATGTACCAAGTCATTTTAGCTATTGAATCTTTAGCAAAAGAGCTGGGCGTAAAAATCAAGACAAATGTGCCTGTTGAAAAAATAATAGTTGAAAACGGAAAAGCTACTGGCATCGTTTCCAATGGAAGCACTCACAAATCTGATATTGTTTTGAGTGGTGCCGATTACCACCATTCTGAAACGCTTTTGGAAAAACCATACAGACAGTATTCCCAAACTTACTGGAGCAAAAAAACCTTTGCACCTTCTTCCCTACTTTTTTATGTGGGATTCGATAAAAAATTAAAAAACGTAAACCACCATACCTTATTTTTTGATGTGGATTTTGATGCACATGCAGAAGATATTTATGATTTTCCAAAATGGCCAGAAAACCCATTATTCTACGCCAGTTTCCCTAGTTTAACAGATGAAAACGCTGCACCTAATGGCAAAGAAGCAGGCATTTTTTTGATTCCATTAGCACCTGGTTTGGAAGACACTCAAGAGCTTCGGGAAACCTATTTCGAAAAAATAATCACACGTTTTGAACATTTAACATTACAAGATGTAAAAAACCATATTATATTTAAGAAATCATTCTGCATCAATGATTTCATAAAAGATTACAATTCTTACAAAGGCAATGCATATGGTATGGCAAATACACTTTTGCAAACAGCTTTTTTAAGACCAAAATTAAAAAGCAAAAAAGTTGGCAATCTCTTTTTCACAGGACAACTTACGGTACCGGGCCCTGGTGTGCCACCTTCACTGATTTCAGGGAAATTGGTAGCCGATTTGATAACAAAACATCATAAAAACTAATATGAAAGCACTTTTTGATTCCGTTTCTTATGATTGCAGCAAAATTGTTACTAAAACGTATAGCACATCGTTTTCGCTAGCTACCAAAATGCTCTATAGATCTATTAGACAAGATATTTATAATATTTATGGTTTTGTGAGGTTTGCTGATGAAATCGTGGACTCGTTCCATGATTATGATAAAGAAACATTATTTAATGATTTTTCAAGGGATTTGGAAACCGCTTTGCAAAACAAAATCAGTTTGAACCCCATTCTGAATGCTTTCCAGCATACTTTTCATGAATACAATATTGATAAACATTTGGTAGATGCCTTTATGAAAAGCATGCGAACAGATTTACACAAATCAACCTATCTTACCGAAAAAGAGTTTAAAGATTATATTTATGGATCTGCAGATGTGGTTGGGCTCATGTGCCTTAAAGTATTTGTAAAAGGCGATGCCGATAAATATGAAGCTCTAAAAGATACCGCTATGTCATTAGGTTCTGCCTTCCAAAAAGTGAATTTTTTAAGGGATTTAAAAGCAGATTTTGATGATTTGAACAGAAGTTATTTCCCGAACGCTGATTTGAAAAATTTAAACGAAGCATCAAAAAAAGCAATTATCGACGACATTGAAGCCGATTTTGAAAAAGGCTTATCTGGCATAAAAAAATTACCTATTGAAGCAAAATTCGGTGTTTTTATGGCCTATCGCTATTATAGCCAATTATTAAAAAAACTAAAAAAAACACCCGCTTTGCACATAAAAAACACCCGTATTCGGGTATCGAATCCAAAAAAAATTGAGCTTTTAATGCGGAGTTATGTGAAATATCAATTAAATTTAATGTAAAAAAGACTTGAGACCGCTTCGCTTATAGAATCAGGAACCTAGACTTATTTCTAACTAATCGATAAACAAATAAATTCACTCAGACACTAATAAAAAACATGCAAACAGTATATTGGATATTGATTTTTTTAGGCGTTTTCAGCTTTATGGAATTCATGGCGTGGTTTACCCATAAGTATATTATGCACGGTTTTCTATGGCATTTACATAAAGACCACCATAAAAAAGACCACAAGAGCTGGTTTGAACGCAATGATGCTTTTTTCTTGTTTTATGCCGCTGTCAGCATTATTTGTTTTTATTTGTGGAGCTATGAAAATGTTTGGTTTTGTTTGCCAATTGCACTGGGCATTATGGCTTACGGTGCGACTTACTTTTTGGTGCACGATATTTTTATACACCAACGTTTCAAGCTTTTCAGAAATGCCAATAATTGGTATACCAAAGGTTTAAGAAGAGCCCACAAAGTGCACCACAAACACTTAGGCAAAGAAGATGGCGAATGCTTTGGCATGTTGCTTGTTCCTTTTAAATACTTCAAACAATAAGAATCCCATCTAAATAATGACCAATAGACACCATTTTGATTACATCATCATAGGGCATGGTCTAGCTGGTTTGCAGTTGGCTTTAAAGTTGGCTTCAGATGCGTTTTTTAATGATAAACACATCGCCTTGATTGATCCTTCCGAAAAAAACACGAATGACAAAACGTGGAGTTTTTGGGAAACAGAACCCTCCCAATGGGATGGCTTAGTATACAAATCTTGGAATAAAGCGACTGTCATCACTTCAAAAAAAAGTGTTGATCTAAAACTCAAACCCTATCGTTACAAATCGATTAGAGCCATTGATTTTTATACCCAAACCAAGACAAAGCTCCAAAATCAAAAAAATATTCATTTTATAAAAGAAACCGCTATTTCTGTTGAAGAAAACAATCAAATTATTGTTAAAACAGAACAGAATACATATACATGTAACCATGTTTTTGATAGCCGAATTCCTAATTTTTTTTCAGAGCAACCAACAGATTACATACGTTTGATTCAACATTTCAAAGGTTGGATTATCAAAACCGATGACGCTATTTTTGATGAAAACAAAATTACCATGATGGATTATCGGCTAAAAGACGGTGCACAGACCACATTTACATACGTTTTGCCTTTTTCAAAAAGCAAAGCTTTAATTGAGTTTACCTATTTTACCGAAAACGTTGTAAATGAATCTGTATATGACAACCACATTGAAACCTACATTACTAAATATTTGAAAATTGAAAACTATACGGTTGTTGAAACCGAAATGGGCCAAATTCCCATGACCAACTTTCCTTTTGATGATTTCAACACCAAACAGATCACAAAAATTGGCACAGGTGGTGGCTGGGTTAAAGGCTCAACAGGATATTCATTCAAAAGCACCGAAAAAAAAATAGCCCTTATTATTGAAAACCTTAAAGCAGGAAAAACACCATCTCTCAACTTATTTAAGCGCAAATACAAGTTTTACGACAAAGTATTTTTAAAGGTCCTAAAAGATGAAAACCATAAAGGCGAATGGATTTTTCAGCAATTTTATGATAAAAATTCCATACAGACCATGTTCCGTTTTCTTGATGAAGAATCTTCATTTTTTGAAGAAGTTAAAATCATGTGGTCTTTGCTCTCTTGGAGTTTTATCAAGGCTTTCATTAAAACACTTTAATCTTCCCGTTTAATGATAAATCCGTTTTTGATTTCGTCAAATCCAACTTTTGGATAATACTCCATAGCTAATGGTGCTGAAAGTAAAAATCAATGTCGTTTTAATACCAATTTCCTTTTTTGTAAGTTCTATTGATTTTTTACCTATCCCTTCTTTCTGATATTCCTTTTTAACAGCTAAATCAGATAAATAGCAAGCATAACAAAAGTCGGTTATAGAACGTGCAATGGCAATTAGCTGGTTATTCAACCAGGCACTAACAATCAAATTAGAATTTTCATACATCTTTGCTATACGCTCGCTGTTCGCTGTGGGGCGTATATTCCTGAACTATCGTAAACTTCAACAATCTCTGATGTTTGTGGAATGAGTCCGATTTTATATATTATATGTTTCATCATATCTCGATTTTTTAGCTTGAGCACATACAGATAATAAATAAAACTATTAATTAACCACATTAACAGGACACCCATCCAAATAGGCCTTTAAATTTTCAACAGTCGTATACATCATTCTCTGTCTTGATTCTTTTGGAGCCCAAGCAATGTGTGGCGTTATGATACAATTTTTAGCTTGTAGCAATGGGTTGTCTGCCTGTATAGGTTCTTTGGAAACTACATCAACAGCGGCTCCTGCGAGTTTTCCAGAATTCAAAGCGGCTTTTAAATCATTTTCCACAACCAAACCGCCGCGCGACGTATTGACAAGCATTGCGCCATCTTTCATTTTGGCTATGCTTTTTTTATTGATAATGCCTTCTGTTTTCTCAGTTAATGGGCAATGCAAACTGATGATATCTGAAATTTTTAATAAGTCGTCAAGCGATACAAATTTGCATGTTTCGCTTTCAAGTTCTGGTTTTTTGGTTCTGCTATAGTACACAATTTTCAAACCAAAGGCTTGGGCTATTTTTGCGGTGGCTTGGCCAATTTTACCAAAACCAATAATACCCATGGTTTTGCCGTCAAGCTCAATAAGCGGCGTGTTCCAAAAACAAAAATCAAGTGATTTGGTCCATTGTTCATTTTTTACCGCTTGTGAATGGTCGCCAACATGATGACACATTTCAAGCAATAGCGCCATAACAAATTGTGCAACCGATTTTGTACTGTAACCGGGTACATTGGCCACTACCATACCCATTTTTTTGGCGGCATCAATATCTATGATGTTGTAGCCTGTGGCTAAAACACCAATATATTTCACATTTGGCACACGATTTAAAACGTCTTTTGGCAAAGGCGTTTTATTGGTAAAAATAGCTTCGGCATCGGCAATATTTTTTACAATGGCTTCAGAATCAAATTCGGTACGGTCATAAACCTTTACATCGCCAAATTGCTCAATTGCTTTCCAATTCAAATCACCGGGATTTAAGGTGTAACCATCTAATACGACTATTTTCATGTTGCTTTTTCTTTTTATGCTCTGTAAAACTATAAGAAAATTTAGAAAAAAAGAAGCTTTCTAGCAAATGGTTCTATACTTGAAGCAAACCATCAATGGTATGTCTCACGAAATCACTGTTCCAATTGGAGGCGCCTGTTATATCCATGACAATGTTACCATTTTTATCAATCAAAAAAGTCCTTGGTATGCTGCTCGTATTCAGCATTTTCGGTACATTTGAAATACTTGAATGTGTTTTAAATGTATAGTTTTTATCTTTTAAAAAACCATTAATAATCTCAGAAGATTCATTTGAGACCAACAAAAAAACCACTTTATCTTGATAATCATCATATAAACTTTGGATATTTGGCATTTCTGCAATGCAAGGCGGACACCAAGTTGCTCAAAAATTAACAAAAACCACTTTTCCTTTGGCGTCTTCAAAATTGAAAATAGTGCCATTGGTTTCTTTTAATCTCCAATTGTAATTTTCTGAGATTAATTTGATTTTCATCTTCAATGGTTGACGGACTAAACAACGCCAAACCTTTGTGCAGCAAGACTTGAATGGGTTTACGTGTTTGTGGAATCAGCATCAATGCTAAGATTATTAAAAAAATAATAGTGTTGCGTTTGGATTTTGAAATTTTAATCTTAAAAAATAGAATATACCTGCATTGACTAAATTATGGCTTACGACCAACAAAACAAAATCTACCTTACAAATTAGGCATAAAAAAACCTCCCTTAAAAGGAGGTTAAAAATCATTATCGTTTTATATGCTATTCTTCTTCGTTTGATCCTTTTTCAGTTTTTTCATCAACGTCCAAAAGATGCAACATATCGTGTTCTTGCAACAAGTTATACCATTTTACAACTTTCTTAATATCACTTACATATACCCTATCTTCATCATAATTTGGTAAGACATCGAAAAAATACTCTTCCAATTTATCATTGCTATCATTAGGTTTTACACTAGCCGGCTTACCATTTTCTTTAGTTTTTATGTTTGCCAAAACATTTACCAAAGGCACTTCTTCTTCCAAAGTGTAAATAGCAATTTCACTCAACACACTTACGTTCTGCTGAATACCTATAGAAATGCGTTTTTTATCCAATAATGATTCGGCAATAAAACCACCTCGTGTTTGCGTAACCAACTTATAAAGCCCTGGTTTTCCTGCAATAGCTAATACTTTTTCTAAGCCCATAATTTATTTTTAAAAGTGGCAAATATCATGTGTTTGCAACTGTTTTGCAAATATTATCGTGTCTTTTTTTGCGCTGGAAACCGCATCCTGTAATCCACATTGATTTTTCCCTTGGAGATGTTTGATAGCTTACTTTTTATCAAGCGTTTTTTAAATGCCGATAATTTATCTGTAAACAAAACACCTTCAATATGATCGTATTCGTGTTGGATCACACGGGCTATCAACCCATCAAAAACTTCTGTGTGCGGTTCAAAATTTTCATCTAGATAGTCCACCGTGATTTTTGGTTGCCTAAACACATCTTCCCTAACATCTGGAATGCTCAAGCAGCCTTCGTTAAACGCCCACACATCGCCTTCTTCCTTGCTTATTTTTGCATTTATAAATATGCGTTTAAAGGTTTTTAATTGGCCTTGTTCTTCTTCTGAAAGGTCTTCATCGTCTGAAAAAGGCTCTGTATCAATAACGAACAAACGTATGGACAAACCAATTTGTGGTGCCGCCAACCCAACGCCACAGGCGTTGTACATGGTCTCGAACATATTTTCCAAAAGCGCATCCAGTTTCGGATAATCTTTTGCAATATCTGTTGCTTGTTTTTTTAAAACGGGGTCGCCGTATGCTACTATTGGTAAAATCATGGAATTAAAGGGATTATTTGGTATGGTTGGCTGCAAAAATACAATACTTAATATTTATGGAAAGATTTTATGCTTAAAAAATTGCTTATCTGTTTCTTTTCAAAATCATTTCCGCAGATTTCGCAGATTATCGCAGAAAAAAAAATCTACTTTGAATACAAATAACTCTGCAATATGAGCGTGGCGCTAATTTCATCAACCAAAGCTTTGCTTTTTCGTTGTTTTTTTTTGAGTCCGCTATCAATCATGGTCTGAAATGCCATTTTGGAAGTAAACCGCTCATCCACACGTGCCATGGGGATTTTAGGAAACTGCTTTTCCAATTTAGCTATAAATGGCAAAATGAGGGCTTCACTTTCTGAGGGCGTATTGTCCATTTGTTTAGGTTCGCCTATTACAAACAACTCAACAGATTCTTTGCTGGTATATTCTTTTAAAAATGAAATAAGTTCGCTGGTATTTACCGTGGTTAGCCCCGAGGCAATAATCTGGAGTTCGTCGGTTACCGCAATCCCCGTTCGTTTCATACCATAATCTATTGCTAATATGCGAGCCATCTATAAAATTTGTGCAAAAATAAC
>CAXBNH010000055.1:0-12745 GCA_963976905.1 uncultured Algibacter sp. | reverse complement strand
ATTTAAAGTTAATAAATTCGAATTTATAACTGTCCTATTTTTAGGGAAGCCTACAGTTGCTATTGGTCTTAAAAGGGATTTAAATGATGATTTTCAATGTCCAGATGCCGCAATTGATATAGGGATTCGATTGGCAAAAAATTCAGACCACCCATATTTTTCAGAAGAAAGCACGAATTTTGGCCTTGTTGAAAAAAACATCAAAAGCTGTTACGTAGCGACTGATAAGGACGGAAAGCCCTGCTTTAGAATATGGTTAATGGAACCCTCTCAAAACGAAAAAATCAAGCGTTTTTTCAATAATAACTTCCCAATCCTTGAAAAGAATGAGGCTTTGTTAGAAGGTGCATATACTTTATCCTCTTATAGGGGTAAACGCATTATGTCCGCAGCAATTTCAAGAATTTCAGAAAGAGGCATTGATTTTGCCGCTCGATACATCTTAATTTTTGTTGATATAAAAAACAGCCCTTCACTCAAAGCATGCGAGCGTGCCGGACTTTACCCTTATGCAATACGACGAGAAAAATGGTTTTTGTTTAGAAAAAAGGCGCGTTTTATGGATATGACGCCAGAGTTATTAGAAAAATACAATGCTATTACTTCCCCAAAAATAAAATTTCAATAAAACCAATCTTATTTATTTTTCTACTTGCTGCTGATAGTAAGGTTTAGGTCTTTTTTCATTATAATCACAATCTTGAAAAATGCCACATGACACATTAGAGCGCACTAAAGATTTGTCATTGATATTTTTATAAAAAGCCGCTATTTCTGGGGTTAAGTATTTCATTTTATAGTTTTTGAGATTGCTAAATTACAACCAAACAAATGCTCATTTGTTACTAAATTGTCATTTAAGTGTTACAAGATTTTCATATTTAACCTAAAGACATCACATACTTTTTAGGCGTGGTGCCGTACTTTTTTTTAAATGCCGCAATAAAATGGCTTGCTGTACTGTATCCCACTTTAAGGCCTACTTCGTTCACATTATCATTACCAGCTTCTAATAATTTCCGGGCCACTTCCATTTTGTAATCGAACAAAAAACTAAAAACCGAATCGCCGTAAATCTGTTTAAAACCTTCTTTTAGTTTTTTAAGGTTCAACCCTATTTCATCTGATAATTCCTGTAAGGTTGGTGGTTCTGCCATCCTAGCCACTATGATATCTTTGGCTTTTCTTATTTTTATTATATTGGTTTCATCTACCAAAAACGGGCATTGTTCTATATTGGCATCTTCGCTTCTATTAAAATACAGGCTCAACAATTCATAAGCCTTTCCTTTAAAATAAAGTGACTTTATGGAATGATTGAGGTTATAATTAATCAGTTGGTTCAAAACAATGGCCATAGAAGGAGAAATAACACCATCTTTATAGTACTTTTTATCTTTATTGTCTTCACTTAAAAACGTGATATAATCGGCTTCTTGAGAAAACAGCCCATGAAATTTTTTAATGGAAATCAATACGGTAACTATCCATGAATGCGGATTTATTTCCAAATTTATGGGCAAATCCCTTTGTGGATTATAGAGCAATAACGAATTTTCCTCAAGAATATTCAACCGGTACCTGCCGTCATTAAAAACAAATTGACTGGAACCTTTTACGCAAAAATGAAACTGGATATAATCGCTATCTATTTCTTTTGCAGCATTTTGAATTTCAATGCTTTCATTTTTATAGGTAAGTATCAAAAAACCATCATCTACTTTTGTTTCTTCAAATGAACTTTGAGCGACATTTTTTTTATCTATCATTTCGTGATTCATGATGCTTTTATTTAGATTCGTTCTAAATTAAACAGTCAAAAACAGCCTGTTTCACTACAAAAATATGACAATTATCATATATTTATGAAAAACAACGTTAAAAAACCACAAACGACACTAAAAGTTCTTTCAGCGTTATTTTTTATCAAGGCATCCACATACTTTTGTTCCACAATTTTCAGGTATCAGCATGCAAAAATATAACATATCAAGAAGTCATTACTTCTATGCCATTGGATTGAGCTATAAAAAGGCCGATGCAGACATAAGAGGGCACTTTAGTTTGGATGACGATGCTAAATTGGCATTGCTCAATCAAGCCAAGGAAAATGATATTGAAAGCTTGGTGGTAACTTCTACTTGCAATCGTACCGAAATTTATGGTTTTGCAAAACACCCTTTTGAACTTATTCAATTATTATGTGATAACACTCGCGGAACCGTTGAAGAATTTCAAAAAGTAGCATACATCTATAAAAACAATGAGGCCATTGCGCACATGTTTCGTGTGGGCTCTGGTTTAGACAGCCAGATTCTTGGGGATTTTGAAATCATCAGTCAATTAAAGATAAGTGCAAAATTATCCAGAAAACATGGTTTGCTGAATCATTTTACGGAGCGATTGGTAAATGCCGTCATTCAGGCAAGTAAGCGTATTAAAACAGAAACCGATATTTCAACGGGTGCAACTTCTGTGTCTTTTGCTTCGGTACAGTATATTTTTAATTCTGTTGAAGATATTACCAACAAGAATATTTTATTGTTCGGAACCGGGAAAATTGGTAGAAACACTTGCGAAAACTTAGTAAAACACACCAAAAATGAGCAAACAACCCTCATAAACAGAACTAAGGATAAAGCCGAGAAAATTGCTGGAAAATTCAATTTAGTGGTTAAAGATTATGCCAATTTGCAGGAAGAGATTTCAAAATCGGATATTTTGATTGTCGCCACAGGTGCGCAACGCCCTACTATTGATAAACACATCATCCAATCTAAAAAACCATTGTTAATTTTGGATTTATCGATTCCTAAAAACGTGAATGAGAATGTTGGGGAATTAGAAAATGTATCTTTAGTGCATTTAGACGATTTATCTAAAATCACTGACCAGACTTTAGAGGCGCGCAAAAAGCACATTCCGTTGGCCGAAACGATTATTGAAGAAGTGAAAACCGAATTCAATAATTGGTTGGAAACCCGCAAATTTGCACCGACCATTAAAGCGCTCAAGCATAAATTGAATGATTTTAAAATGGCAGAACTCGATGCCCTTCGCAAAAAAAATGCTGATTTTAATGAAGAACAGGCCGAATTGATAAGTAACAATATCATTCAAAAAATAACCAATCATTTTGCGCACCATTTAAAAGATGAAGGCGTTTCTACGGATGACAGCTTGGAACTTATAAAAAAGGTGTTTCAGCTGGAACAACCTTCAGCACATGTTTAAAATCAGTTTTTTTGCCATTACCAAACCAACTAAATTGGTAATCTGTCAAAAAAATACAACTCTTTTCAAGGTAAAATGAAAAACAAGCTTATTGTAAACATATACCGCTTCATCGATATTTTTATCTTGTTCTTTTTAATCTTTGATTTTGGTTTTAAAATCGACGATGTCTATAAACCCTATAAGCTCGTAGGTTTTTTTATTATCGTGATTACTTTAATGGCTTTCAATGTTGCTAAAATTTTTCAATTTAAAGATGAAAACTTAAAAAAATCAGTTCGTTTTAACCTCTTTGTTTTATTAATAACATTTCTAACCGCATCTGCCATCATCCTTTACAATCGGGATTATTCTATTGTAGAGCATACCCTAAAAACTAAAGTCGTTTTTGAGGTTGGGCTGTTCTTTTATCTACTTGTAAGACTCTCATTTTTAATTAAATACATTTACAAAATATACTTTAATCCTGCTATTTTGTTTGTGGGTAGTTTTGGTATATTCTCGCTCATGGGCGCGTTTTTTTTAATGTTGCCACGGGTAACCACGCATGGTATTTCTTTTATTGATGCCCTTTTTACATCTACTAGTGCTATTTGTGTTACGGGCTTGGCGGTTTTGGACACCGCAAATGATTTTACCCAATTGGGGCAGACCGTTATTTTGATTTTGATCCAAATTGGCGGGTTGGGCATTTTAACATTTACATCGTTTTTTGCTTATTTTTTCAAAGAGAATTCTACTTTTAGTGAAGGCAGGTATGTAAAGGATTTTACGGCTTCAGAAAATTTACAGGATGTTTTTAAAATAGCCGTGAAAATTGTGGGGTTTACCTTGGCATTGGAAACCGTTGGCGCCATTCTCATTTATAGTTCTATTGATACGATAACATCTATAACCAACAAAACATTTTTCTCAATATTCCATGCCATTTCAGCTTTTTGTAATGCTGGTTTTTCAACCTCATCATCTAGTTTTCATGATGCTGGGCTTCGGTTTGATTATTCATTACAATGGGTCATTATGTTGCTGATTGTGTTTGGTGGTTTAGGCTATAATATTGTGTTTAACACGCTTACCTATTTTAAAAACTCATTGGTCAATCTTTTTTATGAAAAGAGAAAACTTCCATCGGTACGGGTCATCACTTTAAATTCAAAACTGATTTTAGTAAGCACAGGACTTTTGTTAGTTATAGGTTTTGTGTTTTTCTATTTTTCGGAAGCCAATCATACATTAAAAGAGCACGCCTCCGTTTTTGGAAAAATAACAACGGCCATGTTTTCATCTGTAACCCCAAGAACAGCGGGTTTCAATACAGTTGATTACACCCAAGTAGCAACGCCATCACTACTATTTGTTATATTATTGATGTGGATTGGTGCCTCTCCAGCATCTACCGGTGGCGGAATAAAAACAAGTACCTTTGCTATTGCCATATTGAACATTATTGCCACGGCAAAAGGCAAAAAAAGGATAGAAATAAATACCCGTGAAATTTCAAGTAGCACCGTAAACAGAGCGTTTGCCATTATTTGTATTTCACTGATTGTTATAGGAATGGGCATTATATTGCTGCTTTTCTTTGAACCTAAAAGAAACCTTCTTGAGATAGCTTTTGAATGTTTTTCAGCATACAGCACCGTTGGATTGAGCTTAAATGTAACGCCCCATTTAAGTTATGCAAGTAAAATAGTAGTTATTATGCTCATGTTTTTTGGTCGGATAGGCATGCTCAACCTGTTATTTGGAATGCTGGGTGAAGTGGAACAAAAGTTCTATCAATATCCGCAAGAAAGTATTTTAATCAATTAAATTATAAGAGATGAAAATTATTGTTTTTGGTCTTGGAAACTTTGGAATGTCACTCGCTTTAAACCTGACGGAATCAGGCAATGAAGTGATTGGCGTTGATAAAAACATGGAACGGATCAATCTTATCAAAGACAAAATATCCCATAGTATTTGCTTAGATTCCACAAACGAACAAGCCTACCAAGCACTTCCCATAAAACAAACAGATATCGCCGTGGTTGCTATTGGCGAAAATGAAGGCCCAGCCATCATAACCACCGCCATTATTAAAAAACTATCATCGGCACAAGTCATAAGTAGGTCACTTTCTGCCATACACGATACGGTTTTACAGGCCATGGGTATTGATTTTATTGTACACCCAGAGCAAGAAGCCGCAGAAAAATTAACAGATAAAATCAATTTAAAAAACATCATAGATAACTTTAAAATTGATGATAGATATTCCATTTCAGAAATTAAAACCCCTCGGCTTTTTGTAGGTAAAACTATTGAAGAACTTGAAATCAGAAAGAATTATCATTTAAACATCATTACCATTTTACGCAAAAAAGAAAAGGTCAATTTTTTAGGTAACCCTGCCACGCCCCATTTGGAAGTTATCGGAATCCCAACTGGAGACACCATTATAGAAAAAGACACCATTTTGGTTGTTTTTGGCTTGAACAAAAAGATAGCTGAAATTGTGAATATGGATTAAAACGAATAGCCCCTCAAACAAGAATAAAATATATGACAAACATGTCTAAAACAATAAGAATAGGTACCCGCGATAGCGAATTAGCCATGTGGCAAGCCAAAACAGTACAAAGTTTACTTGAAAATCTTGGTCATAAAACCGAGCTCGTTCCTGTAAAATCCACAGGCGATTTGGTGTTGGACAAACCACTTTATGAACTGGGAATCACAGGCATTTTTACCCGGACGCTGGATATTGCCATGCTAAATAACGATATTGATATTGCGGTACATTCTTTAAAAGATGTGCCAACGCTATTACCAAAAGGCATTGTGCAAGCGGCCGTTTTAAAACGGGGCAATGTGAACGATACCTTGGTTTTTAAAAACAATGAAGAGTTTTTAGGATCTAAAAACGCCATTATTGCTACAGGAAGTTTACGTCGCAGGGCACAATGGCTTAACAGATTTCCTACGCATACCATTGTTGACATTCGTGGAAACGTCAACTCACGTTTACAAAAACTGGAAGATAATGAAGATTGGAATGGTGCTATTTTTGCCGCCGCTGGTATTGGCAGAATAGGCATCACACCCGAAGAAGCCATTAATCTGGATTGGATGATTCCTGCGCCAGCGCAAGGTGCTATTATGATTACGGCTTTAGATGAAGATGATTTTATAAAATCGGTCTGTGCTGAAATAAACCACGAAGAAACCGAAATTTGCACCCGTATAGAACGCACTTTTTTAAACAAATTAGAAGGTGGTTGCACGGCGCCCATTGGTGCTTTGGCCTACATCAAAAATGAAGAAATCCATTTTAAAGGGGTGTTATTAAGCGAAGATGGCTCTAAAAGAATTGATGTTACCCGTGTTAAGAAATTGGGCGAGCATAACGATATGGCGCAGTTTTGTGCCGATTTTGTGATTGAACGTGGTGGCAAACGCCTCATGGATACCATCAAGAAATCTGAAAGAAAAACCAATGTGTTTTCCACTAAATCATTGACTGAAGACCAACGTTTGTTGTTTCATGAAAAAGTAGTTTCTGAAAGCACAGATTGTGTCAAAATCAGTTTAAACCGTATCCATCCACGTTTCTTGAAAAATGAAATCCAAAACGTTATCATTACCAGTAAAAATGCCGTAGAATCCTTGATAACAAACTATTCTGCCATCGAATTACAATTCAAAAACATCTATTGTGTGGGTAGAAGGACCAAACGTTTGGTTGAAAATAAAATTGGGAACGTCACTCATTTTGAAAAAAATGCCAAAAAACTCGCAGAATATTTAGTAGAATATATGGAAGGCACCGAAGTTACTTATTTTTGTAGTGATTTAAGGCTGGATGATTTACCAACTATTTTAGCTGAAAACAACATAAAAGTGAATGAAGTAGAAGCCTACCAAACCAAATATGATGGTGTAAAGGTGGCCGACGCCATTGAAAGTGTGCTATTTTATAGTCCATCTACAGTGGAAAGTTTTGTTCAGAAAAACAAACAAGATATCATTGCGTTTTGCATTGGCGAAACCACAGCACAAGAAGCAAAAAAATATTTTAAAGATGTGAGAATCGCCAAAGTACCAACGGTAGAAAGCGTGATTGAATTGGTAAATGAACATTATGTGTAAGCCTTTAGCCTTTAGCCTTTAGCCTTTAGCCTTTAGCAAAAATATTAAATCTATTTTAACAAACGCAAATTATACAATAACCATAAATCAAATGAGAAATTTTAGAAAACTAGAAATTTGGAAAAATGGTATCGGAATTGTAAAACAAGTGTATTTGTTATCACAAAGTTTTCCTCCAGAAGAAAAATTTGGATTAAGAAGCCAAATTACTAGAGCATCTGTATCAATACCCTCAAACATCGCAGAGGGATGTAGCAGAAATAGCGATATTGAATTCAAGCGTTTTCTTGAAATAGCAATGGGCTCACTTTTTGAAATAGAGACCCAATTAATTATTTCGCAAGAATTAGATTTTATCTCAGAAAATGAATTAAAATATATTTTTGAGCTTCTAGATAAAGAGGCTAAAATGATCAATAGTTTAATAAATACAATTAAAAACAGTTAGAGTAACAAGCCAACAGCCAAAGGCTAAAAGCTAAAAGCCAGATATGAAAAACGATTTATTTTTAAGAGCATTAAAAGGAGAAACTGTTAACCGTCCGCCCGTTTGGATGATGCGCCAAGCTGGACGTTATTTACCTGAATTTATAGCCATTCGTGAAAAATATGATTTTTTTACACGTTGCCGTACCCCAGAATTGGCCAGTGAAATCACGGTACAACCCATCCGCAGATATGGTATGGATGCCGCTATTTTATTCAGTGATATTTTGGTCATTCCACAGGCCATGAACATTGAGGTACAAATGAAACCAAATTTTGGGCCGTATATACCAAATCCCGTACGTACATCAAAAGATGTGGCAAATGTTATTGTTCCTGATGTCACCGTGGAACTTGACTACGTGTATCAAGCCATCAAAGCAACAAAAGAACTGCTAAATGATGACATTCCACTAATTGGTTTTGCGGGCTCGCCGTGGACTATCTTGTGCTATTGTGTACAAGGCCAAGGCAGCAAAACCTTTGATAAGGCCAAAGAATTTTGTTTTACAAATCCAGTGGCAGCCCATCAATTACTTCAAAAAATAACCGATACTACCATCGCATATTTAAAAGAAAAAGTGAAGGCTGGCTGTAATGCTGTTCAGGTGTTCGATTCTTGGGGCGGGATGCTATCACCTGTTGATTATCAAGAATTTTCATGGCAATATATTCAGCAAATTATTGATGCTTTAAAAGATGAGGCTCCTGTCATTGCCTTTGGTAAAGGATGCTGGTTTGCACTTAACGAGATGTCAAAATCTGGTGCATCAGCTCTAGGTATTGATTGGACCTGTTCTGCAAGAAACGCGCGTTATTTAACCGGTGGGAATATTACACTGCAAGGTAATTTTGATCCTTCCCGATTATTATCGCCACCAGCAGAAATCAAGAAAATGGTGCACCAAATGATTAACGAATTTGGTAAAGACAAATACATCGTAAACCTAGGCCATGGTATTTTACCTAACATCCCATTAGACCATGCCAAAGCGTTTATTGATGCTGTGAAGGAATATAGCCCATCTTAAACTAACACATAGACCGTATAGGTTTACTCATTTACCATATGATAAAAAGTATCATATCAGGAATTAAAGCCTATTTTGGAGCGTTCGGTTTAATTTCAAAACTGAACCTCTGGAAATACTTTGCTATTCCTATGCTGATAAGTTTTATAACAGCCTGTGGTATTGGTCTTTTAGCTTATGGTTTGTCAGATAATATTGGGGGCTTCATTTCAAAAATATGGATTTGGGAATGGGGTAAAAACACGTTTTCAACCATTGGACATGTGATTGGTGGTTTAATCATCATTGTGATTGGACTCATTCTTTTCAAGCACATCATCATGGCGTTATCCGCGCCATTTATGAGTCCCGTTTCTGAAAAAATAGAAGCTTATTTAACGGGAAATTTTCCGCATGCGCATAGAAACACCTGTTTTTCCCAACAACTGTGGCGCGGTATCCGTATTAATGGTAGAAACTTAATCATGGAATTGCTTTTAACGATACCGCTTTTGTTTTTGAAATTCATTCCTATAGTTAATATATTTTCTACTGTTTTATTGTTTATGCTACAAGCCTATTACGCTGGCTTTGGAAATATGGATTATACGCTGGAAAGGCATTTTAAATATACGGAAAGTATTAAATTTGTTAAAAACCATCGTGGTTTGGCTATTGGCAACGGCATTGTTTTCATCTTGTTTTTGTTGATTCCAGTGATCGGCGTTATTTTAGTATTGCCACTTTCGGTTACGGCGGCTTCAATAAAAACAGTTGAAGCTTTACAATTAAAAAACACTTAAAAATTCATGGTTCAAAAAATCATTGTATCCCCATTTCAAAAATTTGTTAAAATAGAAAGCTCTAGTGGTATTTTGTTGTTATTGGCAACTATCATGGCTCTTATATGGGCAAATTCCCCTTTTTCAGAAAGCTATCAATCACTTTGGCAATATAAAATGGGGTTCACCACCGAAGGTTTCGAACTCAACAAACCCCTTATTTTATGGATAAACGATGGCTTAATGGCGATTTTCTTCTTTTTAATAGGTTTGGAAATTAAACGGGAGTTTCTCATTGGCGAATTAAATTCTGCTAAAAAATTGGCATTCCCACTTTTTGGCGCCATTGGAGGCATTATTTTACCTGTTTTATTGTTTTTTATACTGAATCAAAATCCAGAAACAACTCAAGGTTGGGGCATCCCCATGGCTACCGATATTGCGTTTTCATTAGCACTTTTAAAAGTGCTTGGAAACCGAGTGCCTTTAAGCCTTAAAATATTTTTAACCGCATTTGCCATTGTGGACGATTTGGGCGCTGTATTGGTTATTGCCATATTTTACAGCAGTAATATTCAATTGGACTTATTAGGGATTGCATTTTTACTTTTAGCTGTTTTATATTTTTTATCCTATAAAGGGTATTTTTCAAAATTTATAATGATTTTTTTAGGCGTTATTATTTGGACTTTGTTTTTAAAATCGGGAATTCATCCTACTTTAGCTGGTATTTTGTTGGCGTTTTCAGTCCCCATTCGTCAAAAAATAAATACTCCAGAATTTATTGATACTTTGGTGGCGATTACAAACAATATCAAGCAAGCTGCTATTTCAAAAAAGCCCATTTTATCAAAAGAACAAATTCAAGAAATTGATGATTTAGAAGATTGGACCAACAAATACCAATCGCCATTGCAACACTTAGAGCATAATTTACACGATTGGGTGGCTTATTTTATTATTCCTTTGTTTGCATTGGCCAATTCTGGCGTTATGCTAAATAGCGACATGACTATTGAAACGGCCCTGGTTATCAATATTGGAATTTGTTTAGTGTTAGGCAAAAGCATTGGTATAAGCTTTATCATTTTTCTTGCTAGAAAATTAAAACTCATTGAAGTCCCAGAAGACATTAGTAATCAACAAATTATTGGCGTATCGTTTTTGGCAGGCATAGGGTTTACTATGGCTATTTTTATTGCGAGTTTGGCTTTTGCTGATACTCCAAAATATATTGATTCTGCAAAAATCGGTATTTTAATAGGTTCTATTATTGCAGCAATAATAGGCTATATTATTCTACGCTTTAAAAAATAATAATGAAAGACACATTCTACCAATACATACAAAATCTTCAAGACAGCATAACATCAAAATTGGAAGCTGTTGATGGCAAATCCACATTTCAAGAAGACATTTGGGAACGCCCAGAAGGCGGTGGCGGACGAACCCGCGTGATTGAAAACGGCAAGGTGTTTGAAAAAGGCGGGGTTAATATTTCTGGGGTTCATGGCAAATTACCAAAATCCATGCAAACGTATTTTAATGTAGGCGAGGTTGATTTTTTTGCCTGCGGATTGAGTTTGGTGTTACATCCTAAAAACCCGATGGTGCCAACCGTTCATGCCAATTGGCGCTATTTTGAAATGTATGATGAATCTGGAAAAATAATTGATAGCTGGTTTGGGGGCGGACAAGATTTAACGCCTTATTATTTGTTTGAAGAAGATGCTAAACACTTTCACCAAACCTGTAAAACGGCTTGCGATAAGCATAATCTAGAATTTTATCCAAATTATAAAAAACGCTGTGACGAGTATTTTTATAACGCCCATCGTGAAGAAGGCAGAGGTATTGGTGGCTTATTTTTTGATTATTGCAAAGCTGCCGATAATATGACTATGGAAAACTGGTACAATTTTGTAACCGAAGTTGGCAATAGTTTCTTGGAAGCTTACGTGCCTATAATTGAAAAACGAAAAAATTTACCTTATACTGAAACACAACGCACTTGGCAAGAAATCCGTCGTGGACGCTATGTAGAATTCAATCTAGTGCACGATAAAGGCACACTTTTTGGCTTGAAAACCAACGGACGCATCGAAAGTATTTTAATGAGTTTGCCGCCACATGTACAGTGGGTTTATGACTATCATCCAGAAGCTGGAAGTGAGGAAGAAAAACTTTTGAATGTATTAAAGAATCCAAAGGAATGGGTAAGCCCCTAGCCCCCAAAGGGAAAATCGAATGTAACTGAAACCTGAAAAGTATATAAACAAATAATATTAACCGCCTTTCTATTCCCCTTTTGGGGGCTAGGAGGCTTTAAAACCCTATTTACCCCTAATAGGAATTCCCCCTTTGGGGGTTAGGGGGCTAACATGTACCCACTAAGAAGAAACCGAAGATTACGAACCAACGAAGCCATTCGCTCATTAGTTCGTGAAACCATCATCACACCAAACGATTTTTTAGTCCCACTTTTTGTGGTGGAAGGCAAAGGCGTAAAAGATGAAATTCCATCGATGCCAAACTACTTTCGTTACAGTTTGGATTTGCTTGAAAACGAAGTAAAAGAACTTTGGAAACTTGGTTTAAAATCGGTTTTATTGTTTGCAAAAGTGCCCGATAACTTAAAAGACAACAAAGGTACGGAAGCCTTAAACCCAAACGGATTGATGCAACGTGCCATTAAAACCGTAAAAAATGTATGTCCAGATATGTTGGTGATGACCGATGTGGCCTTGGATCCTTATTCTGTGTACGGACATGATGGTATTATTGAAAACGGCCAAATTTTAAATGATGAAACGGCTCATTTTTTAGCAGAAATGAGCGTATCGCACGCCAAGGCAGGTGCCAATTTTGTAGCACCAAGCGATATGATGGATGGTCGTATTTTAAGCATTCGTGAAGCCTTGGAAGATGAAGGTTTTATCAATACAGGCATTATGAGTTATTCAGCTAAATATGCCTCGGCTTTTTACGGGCCGTTCCGCGATGCGTTGGATTCTGCCCCTGTTGATATGATTGACATTCCGAAAGATAAAAAAACCTATCAAATGGATTACGCCAACCGTTTTGAAGCCATTAAAGAAACTG
>CAXBNH010000054.1:0-13039 GCA_963976905.1 uncultured Algibacter sp. | reverse complement strand
CACCTCCCTTCTAAGGAGGCGGTCGAAGGTTCGAATCCTTCAGGGCTCACTTAAAGCTTCACTATTTTTAGTGGGGCTTTTTTGTTTTAACGCACTTTTGAAGTCACTAATGTCAATTTATTTCCTTCAAAATCAGTTGTAAAAAACAAATAAACTTCGCCACCATCTTTAATATTGAATTTTTTGCGGATGTGTTGCACCGTTTCAGGGAAATTACGTGTTGTAATATTAGCTTTTAGAATGGCTATTTTTTTCACTGCCTTCTTATTGTAAGGCACTACTTTTTCAATTTGAAAACAACGTCCAGGGAAATCTATTAGCGAATGGCTTGTGTATAAATGGGAGTGTTTATGCAGTTTGAAAACATTCAATTGCGTAGAAATAGAATCAAACCCACCTGCTTTTAAAATGGCGCTATTGGGTTCAAATAAATAGGCGAGCGGCTGACTGTAATCGGATTCTGAACATTTTTCAATTTCCATTGAAAATTTGAAATATTCTTTTGAATCGTTTTTAATATTGACGGTTTCAATATGGATATCATCATTAAAACTGGCTTCTAGAACCCACAATAACTCTTTTACTTCATTGTTCACGGCCACCACATGAATGGTTTTTACATGTTTCAATTCATTAATGCCTATGGATAAATCAAGTAGAGGCGATGTTTTTATAAGGATGTTTTTTGAATGCTTAAAAAGCAGGTCTAAATGCTCTGGAACATTTGGTAAACAATCATTCAAAAAGAATACTTTGCCTTTGTTGTCGTGCCGTCTTGATGGGTCTATATAAATCCAATCGAAATTTTGTTTCGTGTTTTTTAAAAAAACAATACCATCAATAGCTTGTGTTTTTATATTTTGAATTTGAAATTGCTCGTAATTATGATGTACAATTTTAGATAAGTCTTCATTGATTTCACAATGGATAACCGTTTCAAAACGTTTTGAAAAATATAAACAATCCACCCCAAAACCGCCTGTCAAATCTATGATAGACGCTCCATTAGTTAATTCAGATTTATATGCAGCAGTTATTTCAGAAGAGGTCTGCTCAATATTTAGTTTGTTGGGATAGTATATGTTTTGAGTATCAAACCAGGTTGGCAGTTTTTTTTCGCAACGTTTTTTTGCTTCTATTTGTTCAACAATAATTTTAGTGTCCACATTTGGAAAATCAGTTCCTTTAAGTAATAAATCACTACTATCAAAATTCAAATTATTTTTTATGAATTCTTGAATTTCAGTATTTAAAATAGATGTGTACAATAATCGCTATACGTTTTTAGTGAGTTTTTTAACAATCTGGTTTTCAGATAAAAACTCTTTTAAAATTACTTTTATGGCGGTGTAAGCCGGCACGGCAATGATTAAACCGATAACCCCAAACACGATGCCCGCAATCAGGATAATCAAGAAAATTTCTAAAGGATGTGATTTGACGCTTTTTGAAAAAATGATGGGCTGGCTTCCAAAATTATCAATCAATTGCCCGATAATGAACACCACAAATACCCAAACTGTTTTTGGTAAAATAACATCGCTAAAAGACTCGCCAAGATTGCTTGTCATGGTTAATGTAGTCATTAAAAGCGCACCAACCAGTGGTCCTACATAGGGAATAAGATTTAAAAGCGCACATAAAAAAGCAATGACAATTGCGTTTTCAACACCAATGATCAATAAGCCAATAGTGTAAATAATGAAGAGAATAAGTATTTGAAAAATGAGTCCTACAAAGTATCTGGAAAGTAAATCCTTTATTTTTGTTGACGAGTTTTTCCATCCAGTTTCTTTGGTGTTAGGTATGAATATCAAGACGCCATTTTCAAACAAACGACTGTCTTTTAAAAAGAAAAACGAAATGAACAAAACCGAAAACAGGCCAATGCTAAAACTGCCCAATCCGCTTACAATGGAGTTGAAAAAGTTGGGGATAAGCGCATAATCTATTTTAGATAGAAAGTTAGATTCTTTTATGGATTGCTCCAAATCTATTTGGTGAATATTGAAATAATTAATGATTTCAATATATAAATCTTCTACATTGTGCTGTAATTCATTAATGTTCAGTAACGATAAATTATGACCTTGTTTTATGACCAGCGGAATGAACAACCCGATTAACCCTGCAAGAATGCCCAGCAAAACAATCATGGTTACAATTACTGAGAGGGTATTTGTAAATTTCAAGCGGTGTTCCAGAAACAACACGATGGGCCGGCCAACCAGTGAAATAATCACGGCAATAGCAATATAGGCTATAACAGATTGTATTCTATATAAAAAGAAAAGCAACAGGGCAACACCCAAAACTATGGCGACAGCCTTTAATATACCGTTGGTTATGGTGTTTGAATTCATGTAGTAAATATAGTAATTTGTCATTACGAAGAAGGAACGACTGAAGTAATCTTTTATAAGTTTAAAAGCCATTCATTGAAAAATGATAAGCAAATAGCCACGCCGTATCGCCTCGCTATGATGCTACAAAAATTGTTTGGTCATTTCATAAAGTGCAATAGTGGTAGCTTGTACCACATTCATACTGCTATTTTGCCCGAACATATCTATGTGGATGATGGCTTCAGAACCGTTTAAGATAGCTTCTGAAACCCCAAAATTTTCATCGCCAATAATTAATGCAATAGGGTTTTCTTTTGAAAATGTGAATGTATTTATGGGTTTGCTGGTGCTCGTGATTTCCAATGAAATGATTTGATAGCCTTTGTTTTTTAAATCTTCAACCACGGTTGAGGCCGATTCGCAAATATCATAATCCACTGTTTTTTCTGTAGACCTGGAAGTTCTCGTCATTTTTCGTCCCAATGAAATATCTGTGCCACAAAAAAATAATTTTTCAATTCCAAAGGCATCTGCCGTTCGGAACAAACTTCCAATATTTGGAGCATTGGTAACGTTATCGCAAACTAAAATGATGGGGAATATGCGTTTTTTGAAATTGGTATTGTAGTGTGTGAGTTGCAAAAGATTTATGATTTTAGATTTACGAATTACGATTTGTTGCTAAGTACAATGTATATGATTAAAATCGAAAAACAAATGATAGTAAAAAAACACTAATTAAAACGTTTTTGATTCTTTTGAAAGCTTAAATTCAAAAAAAAATCAACAAATTAAAATTCTGTAATGGATTTACAATTTTTTATTGATGATTGACGAATTACAATTAAAAATCGTACATCGTAAATCTGAAATTAGTTCAGTTTTCAAAAGCATATTTAACGATATTGGCGCCCATTTTAAGGGCTTTTTCCCTAACGTCTGGCGGGTCGTTATATACTTCGGCATCTTCCCAGCCATTGCCTAAATCGCATTCATAAGTAAATAGTACAATTAATCTGTTTTCATAAAAAAGTCCGAATGCTTGTGGGCGTTTGCCATCGTGTTCATGGATTTTTGGTAAGCCTTGTGGAAATTTATATGCAATGCTAAAGATAGGATGGCTAGCAGGTAATTCTACCAAATCTTTATCGGGAAATACTTTTTTAAGTTCTTTGGTAATATAAGGTTGCAGTCCATAATTGTCATCAATATGCAAAAAACCGCCAGAAATTAAATAGTTGCGTAGGTTTTCGGCATCCTCTTCGCTAAAAAACACGTTACCGTGCCCCGTCATGTGTAGCATGGGGTACTGAAAAATATCAGGGCTTCCCGTTTCTACGTCTTGGGGTTTGGGGTTTATTTTTGTATTGATGTTTTCATTACAAAATTTGATGAGATTTGGTAATGATGTTGGGTTACCGTACCAATCGCCACCACCTTTGTATTTTAAAACCGCTAGTTCTTGTGCAAATGTGAAAACAGAAAATAGAGAAAAGAGAATAGATACTTTTAGTTTCATTGGTTACATAGAAATTATGGTTATTAAGTTATTGGTTATTAAGTCGTGTGGGAATAAATAACCTAATAACGCTACAACTCATTTACAAAGGCAACAGAATGACAATCCACAATAGCCGCCGTTTCGGTGCGCAATCTCGTCTGTCCCAAAGTTACGGGAATAAATTTGTTTTCTAATGCTTGTGCTATTTCTTTAGTTGAAAAATCGCCTTCGGGACCAATTAAAATAGTGATATCTGTTTTTGGTTTCAATTGCTGTTTTAAAGATTTTCTATCGGTTTCTTCGCAATGGGCAATAAACACATCGCCTGTAAAATCTTGATTTATAAAATCATTGAAACTTATTGCTTCATACAATTGTGGCATATAGCAACTTAAACTTTGTTTCATGGCCGATTGCAAAATACGCTCAAAACGGTCTGCTTTCACAATTTTACGTTCGCTATGGTCACAAATAATGGGCGTGATGCTATCAATGCCTATTTCGGTGGCTTTTTCCAGAAACCATTCGTAGCGGTCGTTCATTTTTGTTGGGGCAACCGCCAAGTGCAGTCGGTAATCGCGTTTATCTTCAAATGTTTTGGAAACAATGGTCGCCGTGCAGTTTTTAATATTTGCTATAACAATCTCAGCATTAAAGCGCCAGCCTTTACCATTGGTAATGTGCAAGATATCGCCCGTGGTTTTTCGCAATACCTTAACAATGTGCTTGCTTTCTTCTCTGTCAAAAGAAAACTGTGTGGTGGTTTCAGTAACGCTGGGATTGTAAAATAATTGCATCAATCTTTGTTTTCTACGATTTTTAAAACTTTTATTTCTGAGATACTTTTAGGTTCAAATGTTTTTAAAACGACGTAATAGGTGTTCGTAGATGGTATTTCTATTCTGAAGATGTCATCCAAATCATGGGTGTCGTTAATAATGGTTTCTTCAAAAGCATGATTGTTTTCGTTTTTTGTGAACCAGCCAGAATCGCCACCTTTATTGGCATTGTCATCATTAGAATATTGTTGGGCCAAAAAATCAAAAGAGGCGCCATCCTTGTATTTCTGAATGATTTTTGTGCGTATCGTGTTCATTTCAGTATCCGTCATTTTGGAGCCATCAAGGGCAACATAGCTCACTCTATAATACGTGGCTTCTGTTTTTTCAACTACTTTATAAAACGTTTGGTTGAATTCGGTTTCAACGTTTTTCATGCCCCCTTTTGGAAGTTTGAAAAGGTCTTTTGCCAAGGTGGTTTTATGTTTTTCCTCATTAAAAGTAATTAATTTATTCTTTTTGGAATTTTTTACTTTTAAAAAGCTCTCGATTTGTTCTGGGGTTTCCAAAATCTCCAGCTCTTTTTCTACGGAAGTTTGAGCTGACAAAAGAGATGTGATACTAATAAATAATAAGGTAAGTAGGTCTTTAAGCATGTTGTAGGTTTTTAAATTTCAGTTTCAAATTTAAAAGGATTGATTATGCCTACGAACGCAAGAAAAATAAGTTTTAAAGAATGTGTTGTTTATAACTTTGATGATTGAGATTTTTAGCCACGAATACACGAATAATTCTGTAATAAAAATAAAAAAATAATTGAGACAAGCTATGTCAAACTAAATTTTCAACCGTGCGGAAGCCGCTACATTTTGTTCTGCAAAATCATTCTCCAAATATTTTAAATAGCCCACAATAGCAATCATCGCAGCGTTATCAGTAGTAAATTCAAATTTAGGCACATAGGTAGTCCATCCAAATTTATCTTCACCATCTTTAAGCGCTTGACGGATGCCTGAATTTGCCGAAACACCACCTCCAATGGCAATATGCTTAATGCCGGTTTCTTTAGTGGCCAATTTCAATTTATTGATTAAAATTCCGATAATGGTATGCTGAATGGAAGCACAAATATCATTTAGGTTTTCCTCTATAAACTTAGGGTTTGCCTTTGTTTCATTTTGGATAAAATACAGAATAGCAGTTTTCAATCCCGAAAAGCTAAAATTCAATCCAGCCACTTTGGGTTTTGTAAATTTAAAAGCTTTGGGATTTCCCAGTTTGGCACGTTTATCGATTTCTGGGCCAGCAGGATAGCCCAATCCTAAAATCTTACCACTTTTGTCAAAGGCTTCGCCCACGGCGTCATCAATGGTTTCGCCTATTACGGTCATGTCAAAATGATTATCAACCCTAACAATTTGGGTATGTCCGCCAGAAATGGTCATCGCCAAAAACGGAAACGGCGGTTTGTTAAAACCGGGCTCGTCAATAAAATGTGCCAAAATATGGGCTTGCATATGGTTTACATCAATAAGCGGAATGTTGAGTCCGTAAGCCAAAGACTTTGCAAACGAGGTGCCCACCAAAAGCGAACCCATAAGTCCGGGCCCTCTGGTAAACGCCACGGCATGCAGTTGGTCTTTGGTTATATTTGCTTTTTTCAAGGCTTGTGCCACCACAGGAACTATGTTTTGTTGGTGAGCCCTAGAAGCCAATTCTGGTACCACGCCACCAAATTCTTCATGTATTTTTTGGTTGGCAACAACATTACTTAAAATGGCACCGTTCTGTATCACAGAAGCGGCAGTATCGTCGCAAGAGGATTCAATCCCGAGAATGTAAATATTTTGTGAAGTCATTAATAAATTTTAGGCACAATAATTGTTAATTTTGAAACCGAATAAACATCTAAAAGATGACGCTTTTGCGTAAAATACAAAACTACTCATTTATTTTTTTACCAAACGATTAAAAGACTTGGGTTTGTTCATTTTTTTGTAAAACTACTTGAAAAATAGTACGGCTTATTCTCAATAAAACTTTAATTTTAACACCTATCAAAAAGTTTCTAAAAATAGTATCAAAAATACTGGGCATTTTGCTGATGCTATTCATCATTTTGGTGTTGGTGCTTTCTATTCCCGCTGTACAGACCAGCCTTGGAAACTATGCCACCAAACGAATCAACAACGATTTTAAGACCAACATCAATATTGAACGGGTCAGTTTGCAATTTAATGGCGATGTGGAATTGAAACATATTTACATTGAAGACTACAAACAAGATACCCTTATCAATATTTCAGAACTGAACACCTCCATTTTAAATTTTAGAAATCTATACAACGGCACATTGGTTTTTGGCGATATTGATATTATTGATTTAACCTTCAACATTAAAACCTATAAAGACGAAACTGGTACCAATCTGGATGTTTTTGTAGCCAAATTTGAAGATGACAACCCCAGGAAAGTAAAGAGCAATTTTTTATTGTCATCTAGCGATGTATCTATTTACAATGGCATATTTAGGCTGATTAATGAGAATAGGGAAACGACCAATCAATTGGAATTTACCAATTTGAACATCAACGCCACTAATTTCTTGATAAATGGGAGTGATGTAAGTGCCAGAATAAACACCTTGGCGTTTAACGATAGCAGAGGGCTGGTCATGAAAAACATGATGACGGATTTTGCTTATACGTTAACCGATATGACCTTTGCAAATCTGGAGATAAAAACACCGTATTCAGAATTGAAAGGCGATTTGAAGTTTTTGTACAAACGGGAAGATTTACAGTTTTTTACCGATAAGGTTTTGGTTTCAGCAAGTTTTGTTGATTCTAAAGTTTTGTTGGATGAATTGAATATTTTTTACAATGAATTTGGAACCAACCAATACGCCAATTTTAGCGCCGATTTTTCAGGAACCTTAAATGATTTACAAACGACCGATTTAAGATTGACCACAAGTGCCAACACACGCATTTATGGCGATATCAATTTTAAAAACCTTTTCAATAAAGAGATAAATAATTTTTATATGAATGGTAGGTTTTCAAACTTATCCTCAACCTATAGAGATTTACGTGACTTATTGCCCAATGTTTTAGGTGCGGCCATACCTACATCTTTTAGAAGATTGGGGCAGTTTACCATCGTTGGGAATACGCAATTATCCACTTCTGCCATTGATGCAGACCTTAAAATCGATACCGAGTTGGGGATGGTGAATTCTAAATTGAAAATCAATAAAATCAATGACATTGACAATGCAGATTATAAGGGTAATATCATTTTAAAACAATTTGATGTTGGTGCTTTTATAGAAAACCCGAAAGTGGGCAAAACCTCATTAAATCTGGATATCAATGGGTCTGGCTTTCTTATTGAGAATATTAAAACCCAAGTAAAGGGTGACATTTTTGATATTGGATATAACGATTACCAATACAAAAACATAAAAGTGGCCGGCAACATCATGAATAAAATATTTGATGGAAACCTGCAAGCCAATGACCCCAATTTAAGATTGAACTTTAACGGATTGGTTGATTATTCTGAAGCGGTCAATAAATATGATTTTACCGCTAATATTGATTATGCCAATTTGAACACCTTGAATTTTATTAAAAAAGACAGCATTTCGGTACTGACCAGCAACGTAACCATGAACATGAACGCCAGTAATTTGGATGATGCCATGGGAAAGGTGAATTTTAAGAACACGGCCTATAAAAACCAAAACGACACCTATTATTTCAAGGAATTTAATATCACTTCGCGGTTTGAAGATAAAAAGCGGTTTATAGCCATCAATTCCCCAGAAATTATTGAGGGCAATTTAAGCGGCCAGTTTGTTGTTAAGGATTTAAGGAAGCTATTTGAAAACTCGTTAGGCCATATTTATACCAATTATATTCCCCATAAAGTGGCGGACAAACAAAACGTGGATTTCAACTTCAAAATCTATAATAAAATAGTAGAGGTGTTTTATCCCGATATCGAGTTGGGTTCCAATACCTATATTAAAGGCAGGGTAGAGAGCGATGCCACGGCTTTTAGGCTTACGTTCAAATCGCCACAAATAAAACTGCTGGACAATTTTGTGAAAAACATAGAATTGCAAGTGGTAAACAACAATCCGCTTTTCAATACGTATGTGGAAGTTGATAGCATCAACACAGGATTTTACAACGTTTCCAAATTTAATTTGATAAACGTGACTTTAAACGATACGCTTTTTATGCGGTCTGAATTTAGAGGAGGAAAACAGAATAATGATAAATACAATTTGAGTTTTTACCATACGATCAATGAAGAAGAACAATCGGTTATTGGTTTTAAAAAATCTGATGTAACCATAAAAGACAACATTTGGTTTATCAATGAAAAGCTGAACAATTTTAATAAGGTAACTTTTGACAAAAGCTTAAACAATTTCAAAATTGACAAATTTCAAATCAATCATATTGATGAAGAAATTGAGCTTTCGGGCGTGCTTCGGGATTCAACTTACAAAGACATCAACCTCAATTTCACAAATGTAGATTTAGATAAAATAATCCCAGAAATTCAAGATTTGACTTTAGAAGGCAACGTGAATGGCAAATTGGATATTCTTCAGGAAAATGGGGTTTATTTACCAAATTCAACCGTGGTTATTGATGATTTTAAAGTAAATGATTATGCGTTGGGTTCTTTTAATGCCACTATTAAAGGCAACGAAAATTTGACCAACTATTATGTAAATGCCACGATAAAAGATGATGAGGCAAAATCGTTCAGCGCCATTGGTAATATCAATGTGCTGGACAAACAATCCAATATAAGTGTTGAAGTCACTTTTAATAAATTCAATTTAGAGCCTTTAAATCCTTTTCTGGAAGGTGTTTTAAGTCATATTCGTGGGCAGGTTTCAGGAAAGACCCAAGTGGTCGGGAATTTAAAACAACCCGATATTGATGGCAATTTATCGCTATTGGACGGCGGTTTTACCATACCCTATCTTAATGTGGATTATGAGTTTAATAAAAAGACTTTTGTGGCGCTTAAAAATCAAGATTTTATTTTTAGGAATATTGATATTACAGATACAAAATACAGCTCAAAAGGAAAACTGAACGGCACATTAAGCCATGTTAATTTTTCCAAATGGCGATTGGATTTGGACATTGATACGCCACGATTACTGGTTTTGGATACTAAAGAAACCGAAGAATCTTTATATTACGGAACTGGTTTTATTGGTGGTACGGCAAGTATAAAAGGACCTACCGAGCAATTGGTCATTAGTGTGATTGGGGAAACCAAAAATGGTACGGTGTTTAAAATTCCGTTAAGTGATACCGAATCTTTTGGTGATAATTCCTTTATTCGTTTTTTGACCCCAGAGGAAAAACAGGCCAGACAAGGTGGTGGCGAATTCGTTATCAAGGATATTAGGGGACTAGAACTGGATTTTGATTTAGATGTTACGGAAGATGCATTGCTGGAAATCATTATTGATAAAAATACGGGACACTCTTTAAGGGGGCGCGGAAGAGGTGGTATGTTGGTAGAAATAAATACGAATGGAAAATTCAATATTTATGGGGATTTCTCGGTATTTGACGGCGTTTATAATTTTGCCTATGGCGGTATTGTTCAAAAGCAATTTAAAGTACAGCCAGGAGGAACGTTGGCTTGGGAAGGCGACCCCTTAAAAGCACAGATTGATATGCTTGCCATTTACCGAACCCAAGCAAACCCATCGGCATTGCTTGACAGCCCTATTAACAGAAGTATTCCTGTAGAACTTAATATTACATTAACTGGCGAGTTGGAACACCCAGATCCGTATTTTGATTTTGAGTTTCCTAATGTGAATTCCACTATAAAATCTGAGCTTCAATACCGATTGGAATCCCGGGACGATAGACAAAACCAAGCCCTCTATTTATTGTCCACAGGTGCATTTTCAAGAGGCTTGAACGAACTTAATTTTTCAGGCACCATTGCAGAGCGTCTTAATGGTATTATCAACGGTATTTTTACGAACGATGATAGTAAGCTAAATATAGGTGTGAATTATGAAGTGGGCGAAAACAGGCCCGATTACAAAACAGATGATAGGTTTGCACTAACACTACAAACTCAAATCAGCGATAGAGTGTTGATAAACGGTAAAGTGGGCGTGCCCGTTGGTGGTGCCGATGCCAATGAAACCGTGGTGGCAGGGAATCTGGAAATCGATTTTCTTTTAAATGAAGAAGGCACCTTGACCGCAAAAGTTTTCAATAGGGAAAATAGCATCCGTAATTTTGGCGAGGCCATAGGTTACACACAGGGGGTCGGTCTTTCTTATGATGTGGATTTTGATACGTTTAAGGAGTTGATTCAAAACTTATTTTCAAAACCAGCAAAAACAGACGAACCTATTTCAGGAGAGGAAAAAGAGCTGAGCATTGATGATTCACTTCCAGAGTTCCTGAATTTTAAATCGTCCTCAAATCAAGGTAATTAATCACTGTTATTGCTGATAATTATATTTATGCCCCCTTTTTTATTAACTAAAACGTTATAGTATTAACGCTCTCATAAAAATGATGTAATTCCTAGGGTTATATAAGTTAAGTTTAGTAATTTTACTAATTAATTATAAAATTTAATGCCTAAAGAAATTAAAAAAATTGGAGTTTTAACTTCAGGAGGAGATTCTCCAGGTATGAATGCCGCTATTAGATCTGTTGTTAGAACTTGTGCTTACCATAATAAAGAATGCATTGGTATATATCAAGGTTTTGAAGGATTGATGACAGGGGAATTTGAACAAATGAATGCCCGTAGTGTCAAAGGAATTATAAATAAAGGAGGAACTATATTAAAATCAGCACGTTCGCAAGCTTTTAGAACTGTTGAAGGTAGAAAAAAAGCTTTTGACTACTTAGCAAAAGCAGAAGTAGATGCCCTTGTGGTAATAGGAGGGGACGGAAGTTTTACCGGTGCTTTGATTTTCAATCAAGAATTCGGTTTCCCTGTAATGGGAATTCCCGGTACCATTGATAATGATATTTTCGGAACCTCACACACCTTAGGGTTTGACACAGCTCAAAATACGGTAGTTGAAGCTATTGATAAAATACGTGACACTGCCAGTTCACATAACAGACTGTTTTTTATAGAGGTTATGGGTCGTGATGTTGGGCATATAGCCTTAAACGTTGGTATTGCTGGTGGTGCAGAAGAAATTTTAATCCCCGAAGAAGATTTGGGATTGGATAGACTTGTAGAATCCTTGAACCGCAGTAGAAAATCAGGCAAATCTTCAAGTATTGTTGTCGTTGCCGAAGGGGATAAAATAGGAAAGAATATTTTTGAACTGAAAGACTACGTAGATGAAAACATGGAAGGCTACGATGTACGTGTTTCTGTATTAGGGCACATGCAGCGTGGTGGTTCGCCATCTTGTTTTGATCGTGTACTTGCAAGCAGAATGGGCGTAAAGGCTGTGGAATCCTTATTGGAAGGAAAATCGAATTACATGGTCGGTTTACTGAACAATAAAATGGAACTGACCCCATTGGAAAAAGCCATTAAAGGAAAAACAAAAATAAATTTAGAATTATTGCGTGTCTCAGATATTATGAGCACTTAACATTTATACACAAGAATATGTCAAAAGTAAAAATTGGAATTAACGGATTTGGTAGAATTGGTAGAATCGCTTTTAGAGTAGCGGCAAGCAGACCAAACATAGAAGTAGTGGGAATCAATGATTTGTTGGATGTAGAGCATTTAGCATATTTATTAAAATATGATTCTGTTCACGGTAGATTCGATGGAACAGTGGACGTTAAAAGCGGAAACTTAGTAGTAAACGGAAATGAAATCAGAATTACAGCAGAGCGTAACCCAGAAGATTTAAAATGGGATGCCGTTGGCGCTGAAGTGGTATTGGATTGTACAGGTATCTTTACATCTATGGAAGGTGCTCAAAAACACATCACCGCAGGTGCTAAAAAAGTAGCTATTTCTGCACCATCTGCAGACGTTCCTATGTTTGTAATGGGGGTAAACCATAAAAAAATCACAGCAAAAGATACCATCGTATCAAACGCATCATGTACAACCAACTGTTTAGCACCGTTGGCTAAAGTTATTAATGATAACTTCGGAATTATTGAAGGCTTAATGACTACAGTTCACGCAACAACTGCTACACAATTAACTGTTGATGGTCCTTCTAAAAAAGACTGGAGAGGTGGTAGAAGTGCTTTAGCAAACATCATTCCTTCATCTACAGGAGCAGCAAAAGCAGTAGGTAAAGTAATTCCAGAATTAAACGGAAAATTAACAGGTATGGCATTTAGAGTACCAACTCCAGATGTATCTGTGGTAGATTTAACTGTTAGAACAGAAAAATCAGCTAC
>CAXBNH010000053.1:0-13107 GCA_963976905.1 uncultured Algibacter sp. | reverse complement strand
GCATTACCGTTGCCCGTAATTGCCATTTTTATTTTTTTTGGCAGATATTCCGTAATGGGTATTTCCCTGCTCAAACCTGCCGCCATGGCAACACCTTGCGCTCTACCCAACTTAAGCATACTTTGTACATTTTTACCATAAAATGGCGCTTCAATGGCAATTTCATCGGGATGGTGCGTATCAATAAGTTCGATGGTGCGCTCAAAAATGAGTTTCAGTTTTAAATAATGGTCGTCGTATTTTTTTAAATCCAACTCATTGAGCTGCAAAAACTGCATGGTTTTCCCTACCACTTTTATGAGTCCGAAACCCATAATGGTCGTTCCTGGGTCAATCCCCAATATGATTTTTTCTTTATTCATTTATTGACAATAATAACAACCGCTTAGCGAAATAGACGCACCAAAGGTTATGGTTGACAAATTTCCGTTGAACGACCCAAAACCTTTTGACACAGGTTTGAAATCACGACTGAAACTTGACATATAAGACAGGTCCAAATATACCGAAAGTCTGTCTGAAATACCATAATGAAATTCAATACCTGCCATCGCATTTAAAAATGAGGTTTTGTTTTCCCCATAATCATCCAAGGGTTTTATCATGGAAAACCCAGGACCAGCATGTGCAAAAACAGCCAAACGCTCTGGCAAAAAATAAAGTAATGTATTGACATCATAAACCAATTGGGCATTGATGCGCGTGTAATTCACTTTAAAATCCGGGGTATTCTTCAAATTTGAAAATCGGTTATAGCCAAAATCCAGCTTAGCACCAAAAGTCGGATTGAACATATATTGTGCCCCGAGATTAATACTAGGAAAATTGATGGATTTAGATTCAAAATTACTGACAAATCCGTTATCTGACGGACTATTAACCCCAAAAGCAAATTGTACTTTAACAATACTGGTGTCATTTTGTGAAAAACCAAAACAACCAAATAAAACGGTTACCCATACCAATAAAAACTGTTTATATGTTTTAAAATTTGGGGTCATATCCTAATATTGGTTTAATTTGCAGCAATTATCATGTACATAGCATCCAGCAAATCCAAACATTCTCTATTCGTACTCATTAAATTGGGTATTGTAGTTGCTGCATTTTATTTTATTTATCAAAAGCTGACAACCCATTCAAAATTAAACTTTTACGATTTTATTGATTTTTTAAATGAAAACCATGTTTTCTCGTTGAAACATATCATTTCCCTGTTCATTTTGACGTTTTTCAATTGGTTTTTTGAAATTTTGAAATGGCAAAAATTAGTCAGTCCCATTAAAAAAATCAGCTTTAAAAATGCTGTGCAACAAAGTCTGGGTGCTTTAACGGCTTCTTTATTTACGCCCAACAAAATTGGTGAATATGGCGCTAAAGCGGCATTTTATGTCAAAGAATTTAGAAAACGCATCCTATTTGTCAATCTCCTTTCTAACCTAATGCAAATGGCGGCAACCTGTCTTTTGGGAATAATTGGTTTGTGGTTTTTTATAAATGAATTTCCTTTGAAAATTGATTATAACAAGATGATTGTGGTTTTAACAATAGGCGTATTTGCACTCCTGATTATTGGTTTCATAATACGTAAATACGCTTTCAAAATTAGGGAATTTCAGATTGAAAAAATAATTAGGTTTACAAAACAATTTCCTAAAAACATTATTTTTATGGGGTTTAGTTTTTCATTGATTCGCTATCTTATTTTTTCATTTCAATTTTATTATTTATTGCATATTTTCGGGGCTGAAATTGATTATTTTAATGCTATGGGCGTTATCACTTCCATGTATTTTTTGGCTTCTATCCTGCCAACTATTTTCATTTTTGATGTGGTTATAAAAGGAAGTGTTGCTGTTTATTTATTCAGCTTTTTAAGCATTCATGAATTTACAATTTTAAGCATTATTACACTCATGTGGCTACTGAATCTTGTGCTTCCAAGTATTTATGGGAGCTACTATGTGCTTCGTTTCAACTTTCCTAAAAATACCGTGAACGCATGATTTTAATGGCTATTTCAATCATGCTTGCTTATTTGTTTTTAATAGGATGTTTTGTTTATGGTTTTGATAAAGTGAGACCTTTTAAGTTAGAAGATATTCCTGCTAAAACCAAATTTTCAATCATTATTCCTTTTAGAAATGAAGCTGAACATTTATCGGATTTATTGAAATCTATTGAATTTTTAGAATATCCGAAACAGCTTTTTGAAATTATTTTGGTGGATGATGATTCTGATGATGGGTCGGTGGCATTAATCCATGAATTTTTAAAAACAAATACTAAAAAAAGCTTCGACTGCGCTGAGTCTGACATAAGAGTAATTTCAAACGAAAGAACCTCAAATTCCCCAAAAAAAGCCGCCATTACCACCGCCATAAAACACGCTAAACACGATTGGATTGTAACCACGGATGCCGATTGCGTTTTGCCCAAATACTGGCTGGATAGTTTTGACCAATACATCCAGAAAACAAACAGCAAATGCGTGGCTGCTCCAGTAATATACACAAAAATCGACACGTTTATAAACCGATTTCAATTATTGGACGTGATGAGTTTACAAGGTGCTACCGTGGGCGGATTCGGCATCAACAAACCATTCCTTTGCAATGGCGCTAATTTTGCGTATGAAAAAGCATTATTCAAAGAATTAAATGGTTTTGACGGTAATGACAAAGTAGCAAGTGGTGATGATATTTTTTTATTGGAAAAAATAGCGAAAAAACACGCCTCAGAACTTCATTATTTAAAATGCGAACACGCTATTGTGACCACGCAACCGCAACCCGATTTTAAAAGTTTAATATCGCAACGCATCCGTTGGGCAGCAAAAACAAGCCGCTATAATAATTGGTTCGGGAAACTTACGGGATTTATTGTTTTGGCTGCCAATGGGCTTTTAATTGCTTTGTTATTTCTTGCAATTTTCGGGAGTTTTCCTTTAAAAGTTCTACTCTATTTAATCGTTATCAAACTGAATATCGATTTTCTTTTGATTTATAAAACAGCTGTTTTTTTTAATCAAAAAAAGGTTTTGAAAAGCTATTTGATTGCTTTTTTCACATATCCTTTTTTTAGTGTGTATGTCGTTTTTTTATCGACTTTTAAAACCTATACATGGAAAGGGAGAAATTTTAAAAAGTAGTATTAATTGACACTGATAATAATTGGCAATTTAAACTGTGTTTTTACTTGCTGTCCGCGTTTTATGGCGGGAAACACTTTGGGCAAGGAATCCAAACTCAATAGCAAAAGCTCTTGAATGTTTGGTATTTCCTGTAACGTAATGGAATCTATTTTTGAGTGCAATAATGATAATTTACCCATTTCAGACACTTGGAAATCCAACAAAATAGTATCATGCACATCTTGGGTCACCACAATGGTTTCTTTTTGCAAATAATCTGTAATGTGTGCGGTCAAGGTATGCTCAAAACAACGTTCGTTTTCCATTTTGGATGCTAACGAATCGCAGGAAGAAAATGTAGGATAGGTATCGACTTCTTTCCAATTAAAGGTTTGCAATTCTTCATTTAAAATAGCTTCGGAAGATGTTTTTTTTACGTCAAAATATTTACAAGACGTAAGTGTTACAACGACCAGAAAAACACAGATTTGTTTCATTGTTTACAACTGAAGCCGAAAAGTACGATTTTTTTGGATTCTTCATCTTTAAAAAAAGAAAAACCGAAGTTTGGGCTTCTGTTTTAAATAGGATTAATAAGAATAGCATAGAAACTCTAATCATTTGTTTTCTCTTCTGCAACTTGAAAAACAATAGGCAATGAATACGGCACTGTTATATTTTTACCCTTTTGCTTTCCGGGTATCATTTTAGGGAGCATGTTTACCACACGAATCGCTTCTTCCTCTAAAGCGGGGTGGGGTGCCCTAGACTTTACATCAACAATTTCTCCTTCTGGGTTGATTTTAAAAACAACACTAATGCGCTGTCTTCCAGTTAGCCCAAATTCCTTGGCTAAATTGGTGTTGAAATTTTCACCAACGTGCATTGTAATTTTCTCAGACATGCAGTTTTTTTGTTCGTCATTTGACATACCTTCACAACCTGGAAACACCGGCACTTGTTCTATTACAGAAAAAGGAACTTCTACATCAGAGAAATTAAAATTAGTTGAAAATTTAGTTATTATTGGAATATTTGTACCGAAAACTTTTCTAAGCAAATTCTTCATTGCTTTACGTTCCGTAATTGTTATACTATCTTTTTCTTCTAATTTAGATTCAAGTTTGGCAACTAATAATTCTATTGACTCTTTCTCAGATGTCAATTCTCTTTCACAAGATGTGTAAACCAACATCCCCATAACCACGGGAATTAATAGGGCATACTTTAATAATTTAACTTGTCTTGATTTTGATTTTTGTAACATAACGATTCGTTTTTTGATTAATGATTGATTGAAAAATGGATTGATGAATGAAATATTTTTGGTATCGAAAACTTGCGATAGCAGGTTTTGATAATACCGTGATTTATTTTCGTGTTTTACCGCTTCGGCATCGGCAATAAACTCATGAAGGATAGTGATTCTATTTTGGTACATGTATAGTAATTGATTGAACCAAAAAAGTATCCGAAGCATTTCAAAGTAGATTAAATCGATGCTGTGCCATTGTTTTACATGGATGATTTCGTGTTTTAAAACGGCTTCTTTTCCTTCATTTTTAAGAAGTTCGCCCAAGAATATGTAACGGAAAAACGAAAATGCCGTATTGCTGTTTAAAAGTTGGATTAAGGTTAATGTGCCATTATAGGTTTTGGGGTTTTTGAATATTAAGATTAAAATTCGGATGAGTTTATATAGAAACACCAATATAGATATGGCCAGACCGATATAAAAAGCCGTTTCCCAATAGGATACCTCATTGCTTATAACAACCGCATCGAGTACAATGGGCTGCACGGTTGTTGGTGCTGGCGTTCCTAAAACAATTTCTGGAAGTGAAATAACGTACTCTTGTGGCATGACGTTTTTGAAGCTTTCCACTTTAATAAAAGGGATCAAAACAGACACGAGCGAGGTTGCCAAAAGATAGATCCGGTTTCAATTAAAAAACGTTTCGTTCTTTAAAAACACATCATAAATGATTAAAAAGAACAATTGGAACGCAACGGTTTGGATGATGTAATGTGCCATGGCTAGTCCTTTTTATTGATTTCTTTTAAAACAGCTTCCAAGTCTTCAATATCCATATCGTTCTTCTTCACAAAAAACGATACCATACTTTTAAAAGAGCCTTGAAAGTAATTGTCAATTAAACTATTAATAGATTGGTTGCTATAGTCTTGTTTTTGCAACAACGGAAAATACAAGTGTCCCTTTCCTTCTTTTTCATAATCCACAAAACCTTTGCTTTCTAAAATCCTAACAATGGTCGATACGGTGTTATAGGCTGGTTTGGGTTCTGGGAATTCTTCGATAATGGCTTTTACATTGGCTTTTTTTAATTGCCAAAGTATTTGCATAATGTCTTCTTCGGCTTTGGTAAGTTGTTTCATTTTACAATCCATTTATTTATTCAACTAAATACTTAGTTCAACAAATATAACTAAAATATTAGTTTGAACTAATTTTTTAGTTAAAAATAATCTTGGAATGTAAAAAAAGAAGAAAGCCCCGTGGGTCTCTCAGGTCCGCGGGGCCAATGTAAATTGCTATTATCAACAAAAAAAATTGAGGGATTAATTAATTTTTGAAGTGTTGATAATACAAATGTACTTATAACATTTATCTTTGAACTGTGGGAAAACCGTAACTGCTTTACGGTTAAATAATAGAATTTAGATATAGAAGGGCTTTTAAAGCCTAAAAAAAATGTAAATTTTATAGTTTTTTAACATTAAAAGGTTTAGATAGAGATTTTACTTATATAAATCCTTTCTTTTTGGCTGCTTTTATGAGTGTTTCATCTTGGCCATCGTGAATCATAAATATCTCTTTAAGTTGCTTTTTTCGCTTTTCTACAGCGCTTAATGACATATCTACGTGCGAGGCCAGATTTTTGGTTTTTACGCCCTGCGACAGTAAATGAAGTATTTTCCGGTTCTTCTCATCAATAACAATATCGCTTACAATAGATTTTCTGATGTGGCTATTTACGGTCCCGCTATAAAACGGCGGATTGTGGAGCACGGCTTGAAACGCACTTGCCAATTCGCTGGATGTTAAATCACTTTTGATTAAAAACCCCTCGGGGTCAATGGTTTTAATGATATTATGGATCCGGAACGACTCATTGAACATGGTAAGAATAATGATTTTAGCCTCTGGCAAAATTTTACGGGCATACTCTGCCAAATCTTCCCCAGATGCCATAGTACCATCTTTTGATGGCGGCAAACTAATATCTACAAACAGCACGTGGTAAGGACGCTCTTTTTCGATGGATTTGTCCATGTAATGAACCGCTTCATCACAATTGTTTGCGATATCTATGTCTAGGTTTTGGCTTTCTTTTTTTGTAAAAAGCAAAGTGTTTTGATAGCCTTCAATAATCATCGGGTGATCATCTATCATCAATATTCTAATGGTTTCTGCCATAAAATTCGGTTTTATGTAGGTATGGTTATTATTATAGTAGTGCCTTTACCTTTTTCTGATTTAATATTCAATATGCCCTCTATTTCATTAATCCTAGAATGGATATTTTTAATGCCGATCCCTTTTTTGGCCTTATCTACATCAAATCCTACGCCATCATCAATAATTGTCAACCAAATTACATTATTTTTCAATTCAAAACTAATTTGGACCAAACTGGCGTTTGCATGTTTGTAAATATTGTGCAACGACTCTTGAACGATTCTATACACATGGATTTTGGTTTTATTTGAAACATCGTCCCAATGGATACTATCGTCACAATTAAGTTTATGGTTTATATTATAAACTTCGGTTTGTGTTTCAACAAGTGTTTTTACTATATCCATAAAGCCAGAGCCGGAAATGAAATCGGTATTCAATTCATGCGATACTTTCCTGATGTCCTGTTCTATGGTTTTTAATTCATCTATATATTGGCCCCTGGTTTTTATGGCCTCAGCACTAGAACTCACATTCAAACTATCCAAACTCAAGCGCGTACCAAACAACCGTCCTAAAACGCCATCGTGCAGCTCTTGCGACACCCGCTTTTTTTCAATGATCCGCGCCTCTTCTATCTTATCCTGTTGCGATAACATGAGGTTATAAATTTCTTCATTGGCTTCTTGTTGTTGCTGGATAAGTTGTAGCTCTTTGTTTTTGTTTCGTTGCGTTACAATGATGTAAATAAGCAATGCCGTTATTAGCAAGATACCAGAAAGCAGCATGAGCCATAATTTCTCTCTTTCAATTTGTGCATTTTCGTCTTCAATCTGTTTGGTTTCAAAACGGATGCGCTCAAATTTATTTCGGACTTTACGTTCGTTTTTTTGAAGGCTATCATCCAATTTTATGTAAGTATCATAATATTTTACAGCAATGCTATCTTCTTCAATTCTGGAAAGCAAAAGCAAAGATTTTAGTAAATCGTCATTATGGTATTGTTCCGAAATTTCTTTGGCTTTATAGGCGTAGTATTTTGCGGAATCCTTTATTTTATATTCGTTATAGTATTCGGCTAAATGCTGATTGATACTGATAGAGGTATATCCTATGGGATTAACGCTATCAATAACCCCCAATGCTTTTAAATATAATTGCGGCAGCTTTTCATGTTGTTTAGATAAATATAAGGTATGCGCATAATTATCAAGTGCCAAGGTGTAAAATTCTGGACGTTCTTTAACTAAGTCGTCTTGGGACAATATGGATTCATATATATCCAATGCTGTATCATATTGTTTGGAATTTTTATAAGCAAGTGCCAGGTTGTTTTTTGACACATCTAATATGGCTTGGTTATTCCCTCTTAACTCTCTCATCAATTCAAGCGTTCGCTTATGGTACTTTATAGCCTCATCATACTGTTCCAATTGATCAAAAACCAATCCTAAGTTATTATAATGATATGCTTTTTTTCTAAGGACTTCATTCGTAGTTTTTAAAGTTTCCAATAACGAAATCCCTTCCACAGAACTGATTTCACTACCCGTAAAATCTTTTTCGTTTTTTTGAATGATGGCAATATCCAATAATAAAACAGCTGTATTGAAGGTGTCATGCAACGCCCAATATAGCTTTTTCGATTTGTTGTAATAAAAAAAGGCGCTATCGGTATCCGTTAAATGCCTATCGTAATAATCGCCAAGACTCTTGCTTATAAGAGCTGTTGAAAGTGTATCCTCAACTTTTTCAGAAAATTTTAAATTGTTGTGTGTTACTTTTAGGAAATCCTCATTGAATCCAGCATTCAAATAAATATCGCTTAAGTTTAAATTACTTTGAATGACCAAGGAATCCATGCCCATTTCAAGTGCCATGTTTTTTGCTTTTTCGGCATAAGACAGCTTTAAACGGGACGGCGTTTCATCATCTTGAGACTTGGAGAGGTAAAAAGAAAGGCTGTCAGATTTTGTTTTAAAATCTGTTTGCGACCAAGACGTGCTTGAAACCACTAATGAAATGAATAAAATAAACGCTTTTAAACCCAAAGTTTTTTATAAATACAATACCCTTTCAAATGTATTTATAATTTTTCATTTATATAAATAAAAAAGCCCTTATGCATAAATAAGGGCTTTGTAAGTTATATAGCAAATAACTATTTCAAATCTCCACCACCACCGGTGGCAAAAGTAGTTATTACTTCATCTTCACTTAAATCTTGTTTTGTACAAGACGTTAAAGATGCTAAAAGTACGGCTACAATTAAGGTAATTTTTAGGGCTTTCATATTAATCGATTTTAAGGTTACAAATTTTCTTTATTATTAATTTTAAATAACAAATTCTGTATCAATATCTTGAAAAAATCAAAATCCTGATTGAGGGAAAAAATGGATCATTAACTTTAAAAACGAATGCATAAAAAAGCACACGATTTTGTTTTTTTATTTTTTGAGGGAATATTGACCGAAAGGTCAAAAATGGATTAACTTACTTAAAGAACTGAGGGGAAATTTTGGGGGTCGTTCAATTAAGTGGTTCAAATGTATGACAGAGTGGTATTAATTAAAAAATATAATCGTTTAAATGTATTATTTTATCGACTAAATGTAATTTCATGCAATAAATTGGAAATAATTCGAGATTACCTACAACTAAATAAGTGAATCCCTACCATCGTTTTTATAGTGTAGATTTACTTTTTACCAAACTTGTTTTCACGATTTTGGTAGTTATATCTAAAATTTCAGAGCTTTTAAGTTGCAAACGCCCAATAAGTTGTTGAGCGGCCACGGCACCTATTTTTTTTGCGTGCTGCCTAATGGTCGTCATTTGAGGAATGGAATGGTTGGACACAGATTTACTGCCAAACCCTATAACCGAGATACTCTTGGGCACTTTTAGCCCAATATTAATAGCTGTATTAATGGTGATGATGCCAGAGGCACTTTCCGCAGCAATAACCCCATCAATGGTTTTATTCTTTTTTAAAAATGATTTTATTTTTTTTGCATGATTATTACCATTGATTTTTAAAAAAATAGGTGATTGACTTGCATGTTCTGATATGGCCTTATTATAACCTCTCTCACGTAGTTTACCAACACTTAAGCTATCTATACTGGTAATAAAAGCAATTTGTTTTCTCTTTTCTACTATTAGGCTTTTGGTGGCTTTATAAGTAGCTTCAAAATCATCTACAATCACTTTATCGCACATCACATCATGGGCAACCCTGTCAAACATAACAATAGGCAGCCCGCTACTAATGGCTTTATTAAAATGGGCTATTTCACCTTTAACCTGCGTTTCCCTGGCAACAGACAATATAAAACCATCCACACTACCATTGGCCAGCAATTGCAGGCTTTCTTTTTCTTTTGATAATGATTCATTGGAAATACAGGTTATAATGTTGTAACCATGTATTGCAGCTTCTCTTTCGATTCCAAACAGTACCTTGGCCAAAAAATAATTTAGAATGTTTGGGATAATAACACCAATGGTCTTGGTTTTGTTCTGTTTTAAGCTTAAAGCAACTTTATTGGGCTTGTAATTATACAGCTCTGCAAGTTCTTTAACCCGTTTGATGGTATCTTTACCTATCTCGTCACTATCATTCAAAGCCTTTGAAACCGTTGATATTGAAACGTTTAACTCCTTTGCCAATTGCTTTAATGTAACCATACTACTAACTATTTATTAAATGCCGATGCAATTTACAAAAATACACTCTTCAAAAAACAAGGCAACATAAAATAAGCTGATACTAAAAATTTGATTTATCTTAGAACGCGTAATATGGATAATAATTTATCATCATAAACAAAAAATAGGTGCATATCTATATAAAGACATAACACCTATTTGCTATTAACCTTTCTTTTTACAAGAAAAACAGTACAAGGTTACTGCTTTTCTAATATTTTTTTGTGACAAATGTTACACAAGGCCATAATCAAAACAAATTCCAATTGATTTCAAACACCTAATTTATTACAGTTTTTTTGTTGAACATCCCTTTTTCTGTATGGCATTTCACAATATAAACACCCGTACTACTTACAGACACAGGCACCGTAATATCTTTTAAGTTGGTCGTTACAGATTTTATTTTTTGTCCTATCAAATTATACACTTGTATCCCTAAAATATTTGAACCTGTTGTTGACGCTTTTACTTTTAAAGATGACTGTTCAGAATCATAATACATAGTGATTTCATTCAATAAATCATTTTCTTCAACCGACAATGCACTTGCTTCACTTGAACTAAAAACCAATGCAAATCGATTGTTATAAGTCCCTGCATCCAAATACATTTCAAATGGAGCATTGGTGATATCGTGCGTTTCATTGGTAAGTTTATCTTTTATGTAAAGATTCATATCACCCTCAATATTTTCAAGAGACTCCATCCTAATTTTAGCCAGACCTGCTTTTTTAACCTTTAAGCCCAAAGGAAATTCTTGAGAGTCGTTAAAACCATCAATACCCTGAATCACAAATTTATTTTCGTTAAGCATCCAATATAAATCTTCCGTATTAACATCTATCATCAAGGCATCATAGCCCATATCAAAACCTTCGGAAGCATTTATATTGGCTCCTAATACAACTTGTCTGTGATAGCCTAACGGCGAATCGTACATGAGTTTTATGGTTGGTTTCCCGCCTTTATTGCTCGGCTTCGCATTTTTCACATCAGATGATTTAAAAAACGTAGATTCCACACCTTCGGGCACATAAACACGTTGATTGTTTTTTAACACAATAGTGCCACCATCAACCGTGGCAATGGGCGTGCCATTGTTATCATTAAAACCATCAAGAGCCGTAGAGATAAAAAAGCCTTGATTTACGGGAATATATTGCCCCGGCACTTTGGTTCCTGTTGTCATGTTTGCGTTAATTCGGGCATCATTGGATATCGCCTTAGCACCAGCGGTTAAATTACGTGTGGCATAACCACCCACGTACTCTTTAAAATGTGTGAATTTTGTTCGCCAAAATGATCCCAAAAATAGAGCGCACCATTAAAAACAGTTTCTGTAGGATTGTATCCGCCATCTGAAACGCTCATGTTATCCAATATAAATTGCTCTGCATCAATGGCCGATAGATATGGGTTTCCTATTAAACGATCGTCATCTCCAGAAGGGTTTGATGCAGTAATGTTTTTTGTTAAGGACAATGAAATATCCCCATTGTTTGGCAAACCTTTAAATACATAATTTTGAGGTATTGAAAGTGGTGCCGTACCCGATGTCCCTTTCATGGTATAGCCTTCTCCTGACGACAAAATGGATGTCTCATCAATTTTTTTCCAAGCATCATAATTATCTGCTGGGCCGTTAAATTTATATAACCAATACGAACTAAGGGTTTTTATGAAACCTGGCGGCGGAATGACCCCTCCTGCATTAGGAGAAGCACCATAATTAAGGCTTCCATATAAATCTGAATTGCTTCCGTCATTTAGAACATCGTCTATAGTATAATCAGCATTGATTGCAGTTACACCAGTACCTAAGGTTGCATTACCATCTCCTTCTGGCCCGACTGAAGATGTCCAATAATTATAATTGAAACTATTGGCCGTACCTTGCTGGTCGCGCTCTATATAACCACCACTATCTGCATCAACAATACTGCCCTCACTTTGCAATAATTGCGATTCGCCCACCAAATCAATCACGCCATCCAATTCTAAATAATGGGATATCAACAAACCTTGCCCAACATTATCTTCAATGGGCGTAGTAGGTGTTGGATCGGCAATGGTAAGTTTGCCTGCGGTTTGTATCAAACCTAAAAGAGAAATATCTCTGTCTCCTGATGTAATAGCATGCTTAATTTCGGCAATATTCCAACCTATAGCGGTAGCAGCATCTAAACTTGTTGTGTTTGGCAATACTTGGGCCACACTATTTTCCCAAGTAGTACCAACACCAAACTCACCATCAGCAAGAGAAACATAAGGCAAAGGTGCAGTTTGATTAGATAAAATGGTTTTATCTTTATCAAAGTAATTCATGCGCATAAAATACCTCACAGTAGCCTGACCCTCAACTGCCGAACCATAAAAGGAATTAAAAATAATACACTTTAAGTTGGCTCCATGGAATGCTTGCCACTTCATTGCTTGAAGCTGCGTAGGGAATCACTTTACAGGACACATTACTTCCAGAAGGCGTTATTTCTTGATTCATTAAATAGCGCACTTGATCTTCTGTAAGTTTTTGGACCCAAATATAGACTTCATCTATATCGCCTAAAAAATAATTTGATACCGTATTCTTATCCACATCAATGTACAAAAACACCGTACCGCTATCATAAACAAAGGTTATTTGATGCCATTTATCATCCGTTAAAGCCATCGTTGATGTAAATTTTGGTGTCGGATCATCTATTAATATTTCTATTTGTTGCGAAGCATTTAAACGCATCTGCAACTTATCGCCTTTTGACATGACATTTCTAAAACCTGGTTGGGGCGCACCAGCTTTAACCCAAGCCGATATTGTGAAATCAGTCACGTTTAAA